>DAOQPR010000013.1:0-18297 GCA_035333265.1 Anaerolineales bacterium | reverse complement strand
TCGCCAATTGAGGCATTGAATAAACTGTTTGAGTGGCGGATGCGGTTTACGAAAAGTTAGGTTTATTTTCCACACGAGTACAAGGCGTAATACGGGTTTTCGTACAAGGGCGGGCGGATGGTCTTCAGATCAGGCAGGCTTTCCCAGACTCTGTCTGTGTCTTTGAAGACAAGTATGTCTATCTTGTATTGAGTACATTTTGTATCAATGTCATCCCATGAAGAGGTTTTTCTTCTGAAAATACTGCCAATATCTTGTGAGAGTTTTGCGTAAACGGGAATTGGCACCCCGTAGATTGTACGATCAGAAATGACCATCTGGCGGGTGGCATATAAACCGCTGGGGCGCTCCATTTGATTTTGTGGATTACTCTGGATGATGATATTGTTTGGAGTGTTTTCGCTAATGTAAGAGTAAGCAAGACGGGCGTAATAAGTTCTTTCGCCGAGATGGTTATCCACGCTGATGGAGTTGGGGAAGTCGGTCACGTTCATATCAATGAGTATAGCCCAGGTGCGAAGTGAAATGGCTTCCAGGCTTGTGGTGAGCAGGCCGAGGGTCAGTGTAACCCCCAGAACCAGACCAAGGCTTTTTGGGTTTTGGAACACACGGAATATCCTGGGTGTAATCCATTTTTCATTTCCCATGAACATGGTAATTACATCAACAGCCCAGACAATAAGAATGATTTGGAGAGGCAGCCAACCACGGATGCCTAAATCGTTGATCGAGATTAGGGTGGAGTATAAGAAGGAAAGCACTACCGTCGTTACAGCCGCAAGGACCAGCTCCGCTTTGTAGATGGGGTTTGTGTTTTTATTCCTGCTGTAAAACTCTTGAATCCAGATAGCAGCCATGAGAAAGAAAAAGCCCAGCTCGAACAGATAGTTCAACGGAAGCATGAAAAAGTTGGCGGTTCCCAAAACAATGGAGGGAGTGCCTTCGGGGAAAACGACGCTTGCCATGAAGGGACGGATGTAAAAAGCCACTGGTGACGCGCTGCTGGCTGTTGAGGTTTCACCAGTTGGCGACACAAGCCCAGCCAGAAAAGGTGAGATAAAGATCAAGGCAAAAAAACCACTTAATACCATTACTCCCAAACTGGCATATTTCTTTTCCAAAAGTGAAATGATCGCCCAAACTGCCCAGAAGAACGCAAATACAAACATTACCCAGACCGATAACCCGAAAGCGGAGGCAAAAGCCAACCCGATCATGACTGAAACAAGAAGCTTGGCGGGTAGGCGTTCGTTCTTTTCATGCAGGAGAAGTAATAATGCAAAGATACATGCAATTGCGGCTGCAACATGATGCGGCACCCAGGTTATTGCATTGAGCCATGACATAATCGGCATATTCCAGCCTTCGATGCCGCCGTTGACAGGCAGATACCCTTCCCTTACCGCCGCAAGGATGATGATGATGCAGTCCAATCCGCTGACTGCGAACAACTGTATCCCGATAAAGGTTTTTTTCCATGCGTTTTCAGAAGGCGCACGGACTTGCATATAGGTTGACACAGTTGCGAAGAGTGCAATTCCACACCAACTGATGCTTGCAATCATGGCATGCAGGGCGCTGACCAGCGGGCCGCCGAGCATGTCCACAACGCTCGCGAGAATATACCAGTAGTAATAGAGGAAATTCAGACGCACTTCTTCGCCAGGGTAATAAGACGGATTTACAGGCGGAACGCCGGTACGGGTCATTGCATCCACCACAGCCACCCGTGTCAGCATGTCGTAAGAGTTGTTGCTGAAGTAGAGGCGTTTTCCAATTTGAAGATCCGCAGAAACAAATACCGAAAACAGAAACCATACCAAAATCAGACCAAGAACGGATTTTTGATATCCTTTTTCTGATGCAGGCACCGCATTGTTGTCGCTGGCTTTGTTTTGGGTAAAGTAAATATATACAGCAGCAATAGCAAATGCAAAAAGGATACCAATGCCGATCTTTGCAGGTAGGAATCTATAGACCAGAAATAGAAAGGCAGGAATAACCGAGATTGAGATAAAAATCCCTGTACCAAGCTGCAACATGAGCGGTTGACTTCTATGCTTCAACAGGTTGAATCCCCAGCCGATGACATACCCGGGAAATATAAAGACAAAAGAAAATAATAAAAATGCAAGCGAGATACCGACTATGTCTTGAAGGAAGAAATTCGAGTCCATGTTTAATTCCCTTGAGGAGTTGACTTGACCATGCCTTGTGATCCAAACCAAAGGCCGAGTCCGCCCCACAGAGACACGATCAATAGATTCAGCGCCTGCGAAACAAGGATCATGGCAAGGGCAGATTCACGCTTGATGCCGAACGGCGCAAGCACCGTCACTGCTACAAATTGATAAACCCCCACATACCCTGGTGTGGATGGGATCGCACTTGATAGTCCAAGCGCGGCAATGAATAAAAAGGCCTGCATCAGGGTCAAAGATTCATTAAATGCCAGTGCAAAAAAGACTGTACCGATTCCATCCAGCAGCCAGATCAGGGCGGTGAAGAAGATAAATGGCAGACCACGTTCTGCCCGCGAAATCACTTTTATCCCTTCAATGAATCGTGACGTAAATTCCTGTATCTTTGTTTTGAGTGAATCGCCCAGAAATGAAAGCATAGCAAGGATGCGGCTGAATATTCCGTGGAAATAAGGCAGGAGGAACAGGAAAACGACGCCTGCAAGCGCGATGATTGCAAAACTCTTCAACGCATCCTGCACGGACCTGGGAAGTGCGTCTACAAAAAAAAGGGAGACAGCGCCGACAATGACCAGGGCAGCCAGATCCACCAGCCTTTCAGTGACACCTGTTGCAATGATAAAACTGATGGAAATATTTTCCTTGCGCGCGATGTATGCGGCACGCATCACTTCCCCGGCGCGTGCGGGCAATACATTGTTGCCGAGATATCCAGTCATGTTTGCCCAAAAAACAGTGGAAACTGAAATGTGCTTTTCGTTCAATAATAGTCCACGCCAACGCATGGCACGAAAAAGGTAATTGATGTTGATCAAGAAGAGGATGATCGGAAGGTAGGAGTACCTGGCGCCTTTCAGGGCTGCAAAAAATACCTGCCAGTCGAGATTGCGCAGGGCGAAATATAAAAATACCCCTGCCAGAATGACCGAGACCAGAAGCATGAGGCGGCTGGTGCGTTTCGGCTTTTCATCCACTAGATCTTCAGGCAAGGGTACAGGAGTGCTCTGTTGATTCAAAAGTTGATCCGTTCCTTTTCGTAGACCAGCGGCCGATTCAGCACGTGAATATAGATCATGGAGATATATTCACCAATGATACCTAGAAAGATAAGCTGGATTGAGGCGAAAAAGAAAAGCCCAATGGTGATTGGTGCAGTACCGACTGAAAAACTGCTCCAAAAGAGTAGTTTGTAGACCAGGTAGAACATGCCGATAAGGAAACTGATCAAGGCACTGGAAAATCCGATGATGGTGGCGAGCCTTAGGGGAAGTTTGGTGTAACTGGTAAGGCCCAGCATGGCTTCTTCGTAAAGATAAAAAAGATTGCTTTTACTTTTACCGAATTTCCGCGCGGGTTGTGTGAATTCAATGATAGCGGGCTCAAACCCGATATCAGCAATCAAGCCACGGAAGTAAGGATATGGATCTTGCAAACCTTTAAGAATATCAATTACTTTTTGGTCATACAGGCCAAATCCTGTAAAGTGCGGAACAAGATTTACATCCGAAAGCCCAGCCAGTGATTTGTAGTACAAGGTGCGCATCAAATAAACTATAAAAGATTCTTTACTGCCTGTTTTCACAGTCATGACCACTTTGTAGCCCTGCTCCCATTTTTCGATGAATTCTTTTATCATGAAAGGCGGGTTTTGCAGATCAGATGCCATGGTTACAACAGCGTCGCCTGTAGCTTGGAGGGTTGCATTGTAACCGGAACGGTCCGGGCCAAAATTGCGCGAGTTGAGTATGACCTTTACATTTTTATCCCTTGCAGCCAATTCACGTAATATCTGTGGCGAACGGTCACTGGAATTGTTGTCTGCCACGATGATCTCGTAGGTGTATCTGTCCTTTAGCTCATCAAGGACATCCATTAGTTGTTTGTAAAGTTCAGGGAGGTTTTCTTCCTCGTTGTAGCAGCCTGTGACAATTGAGATTTTTTTCATCTAGTCCTCGTAAAGAGTGAAAATCTTGTTTTCTAGCTTTAATTCCATTTTGATCTGATGTACGATCTCGCTTTGGAAAATTCTCGAAGAGACGAGGATCGCGTCAGGAGTATCTTTGAGCTGCCCGGGGTTAATAATGGGAACACCGTTCAATTGCTTGCCTTGATAGTTCGTGTTC
Source organism: Anaerolineales bacterium (assembly GCA_035333265.1). Classification (GTDB taxonomy): domain Bacteria; phylum Chloroflexota; class Anaerolineae; order Anaerolineales; family Villigracilaceae; genus Villigracilis. The sequence goes on along the minus strand of DAOQPR010000013.1, from coordinate 13,973 downwards.
GAGTCGACAAAGGCGACGATGTTCGCTTCTTTCAATCGGCTGGTTGCCATCAACCTCTGTGTGTGGGTGCCTACACCCCATACGATGAGTGGCTGGCGGCTGTCAACGATCTCGTTGACTGTTCCGTGAATGCGGTCCTCAACTTTTTGAGAGGCGGCGATGTAACTTTTTATCCCAGATTCGGAGGTGTGGTCCAATAATGGTGTGAATTGATCTGTTGCTTTGTTCTTTTCAAAGACCATTCGAATTGCGTAGCCAGTGTGGGTATCTGTCTGATCGTAGGAAACTTGGGTGGTAAATACTTCGGAAAATCCATACGCACCCATCAGGTTGGCAAGCGATGTAGGTGAAAAAAAATTGATATGCTCGATGCTGAATTCCTGGAAAGGTGCATCAGGTGAGGATGTGAATTGTGTCGCATCGGGCACTTCTATGTAGATCTTTCCGACGGGAGAGAGGAGATTTGATAGCTTGTTTAAGGCGCTTTCCAGATCTTTGATATGTTCCAAAACGGCCACAAGAATGATGAAATTGAACGGGCCAGTCTCAACCTTCAGGTCGGATAGAGCGCAGGTCAGCACTTTGATTTGATACAGTTGTTCTGCGTTTCGCGCGCAGACTGGAGAAGGGTCAACGCCAAGGAGGTTTTTATACCCGAGATTCTTTAAAGCATTCAATAGACCACCGTTGGCGCAGCCGATTTCCAGAATACGGGCTTCCCGCTCTGGGATGTGCCTTTGAATGAATTGAGCTAGTGCGGGGAACTGGCGTAATTCAAATTCCGATGCCTGTCCTGAGCGATCCTGGTGCTCGTATTTCGACATTTCACGATAATACACATCGAAAGCCGATTGGTCGGGCAGATTATCGGCGAAGCAAAATCCACAGGTTTGACATACAACAATATCATAGCCAGCCAGAATGCTTGAGTCACTAATCTCTGTAAATTTTTGCTGGAACAATAATTCACGGGCACTTCCGCCGCAAACTGCACAAATACGATTGTTTTTTACTAGATGTTTCATGGTTTTCTCCGCAGGTTGACCTAATTCTGGAAATTAACGGGCAGGTTCACGGCTTTTTGGAATGGCATAGAGCACAAGGTCGTCCAAGACATGGGGCGTATAACGTCGTAAATAAAATTTGTATTCTTTCGATAACGCATGGATCATGAGCGGAATGGTCCAGATGTGGTCTTGGTGGTGGTAGACCGACACTGCCAGAATGGGCAGGAATTTGCGAATGGATTGACTTGCGCCTGAGAGAGCATCAACTTCTGCGCCTTCGATATCCATTTTGATATAGGTTGGCATTTCGTTGACAAGTAGTTTGTCGAGTGGCTCACTTTGGATTTGAATACTGCCATTGATGCTAAGTGAGGAAGAAGCGACACCTAGAGCATCGAAGTATAACTTTTCGGAACGACTACCTAGTGCGAAGTCGCTTGTTTGGATGCGCCGGGCTGTGTCTTGTGGAAGCAAGGCTGCCAATTCTACTAATTTTTCATAGTTGACCGGATCAGGTTCGAATGCAATTAATTTGTCAAATTTTCCGTTTGATTGCTTTAGAAAACTGCGGACCGTATCACCATTGTAGGCACCACAGTCAATGAATACTTCGTTTTCGATTAGTGTAATCAGTTCTGGGGGGAAATAAATATCGTGATTTGCCTGTGCGGGAATCTGACTGTATTCAGGATTAAGTCGCCATTGGATTTGCGCAAGATATTCATTTTGCGAAATATCATCTTCCAGCAATGCCCATGTTTTCAAAATGGAATCCGCTGCTTCAATCACCTTATGAGGCAGATCGTATGCATAATGGGGTAGGAATTGCTCTGGGTGTTTCCAGAATAAGGGTCCAAATGGAATAACCTTTTTGCATCCTAAATCTGATAACTTCTTTATGATCAGATCAATTTCACCGGGCGCCGAATCTGTATAAACAGTAACCAGAAAGACCGCGCTTTCACCGAATTCCTTTGCCGCTTCCTGGGCAGACATAACAGTCACACCTTCGATCAATCGTCCATGCAGATTGGGGTTGTTGTCGGTGAATGCCAGCGGCGTGATGCCAAGGGTTTTTAATCCTTTGAGTGTTTTACGGCCCAAACCACCAGCACCATACAAGACCAGCGATTTTGAAAATGCTCCTGCCAACTCATCATAGCGGTTCGATTCCCACCGTTGGATTTTTTCCAATGGCTGCGAAAGTAATTTTTCAAGATCCTGGGTTGATTTTTCGCCCGCAATTTTAGTAGACATAGGCATTCCCACGATACAAGTCGAGATTGTCCTTGAGCCAGGCAATTGTACGCTCAAGACCTTCTTCCAGTTTAATTTCAGGCTGCCATCCTAATACTTTTTGTGCAAGGGTGCTGTCTGCCCACAATCGCTCCACTTCACTGCCTGATGGGCGTAGACGTTTGTCTTCGCTTTCGATCTTGATCGGTTTACCGACCATTTTCGCGATCAGGTCCGCAAGGTCGCCGATGCTGATTTCGCGGTTCGAGCCGAGATTGAAGGTCTGTCCCAATGCAGAGGGTTCGGATGCTGCCGCAAGGAATCCATCGACAGTGTTTGATACATAATTCAAATCGCGGGTTGGGTGAAGATTTCCAAGGCGAATTGTATCTCCCAAGAGGCATTGAACAATGATGGTTGGAATGATGGCCCGGGTGGATTGACGCGGTCCAAACGTATTGAATGGACGAACCGTCACCACAGGCACGTTAAACGAGAGATGAAAAGCCTCTGCCATTTGATCTGCACCGATCTTGCTGGCCGCATATGGTGACTGTCCCTTCAATGGATGTTTTTCGTCAATGGGGACATATTGGGCTGTACCATATACCTCACTGGTCGAGGTGTGAACTACACGCTCCAGGCCTTCATCTCTTGCGGATTGCAGTATATTGATCGTGCCCTCCGTATTCGTGCGGACATAGGACAAAGGAACTTGATATGAATATGGTATTGCAATCAGTGCCCCGAGATGAAAAACGATCTCCCTGCTTTTCACGGCCTGCCTTACAAAGTCACGGTCGGTGATATCTCCCGAGATCACTTCCATTTCTTTTAGGTGTGGAGAACGATCCAGCCAACCCCATCTGCCCAATGCGTTGTAATGCACCAGAGCACGGACCTCTGCTCCTTCTTCCACAAGGCGTTCTGTTAGATGACTGCCGATGAACCCTCCCGCTCCTGTGACTAATACACGCTTTTTGTTCCAGTTTGACATCGCTTCGACTCCAGTTTCTAGTAGGTCATTTTCTTTTGCAGCAAACGTGAATCCAGCGGAATGGTTGCCAACGCTTCTGCGATCTTTGGTCCTGCATTGCCAGCGCCGTATGGATTCTTGCAGGTCTGGCATTGATGCCTGAATCCTTCATCATGGATGCTACGCTGAATGGCCGCAAGGATATTTTCTTCGTTATAGGAAGTATCCAAAACATTATCAGCGCGTAAACGTCCCTGCTGCCTGCTGCCGATATTGACTGCGGGACAACCGAAGGCTGGGGTTTCCTTGATGATGGCCGAAGAATTACCGACAAAAGCCCCGCGTCCGACCCGCCCGATGATGTTCAGTACACCGTGAAAGCGGTGGCGCCCGAGGTTTTTCGTGATGTGCATGTTGGGCGTTCCTTTCAGCTTTTCGATCTCATCAATAATGCGGCGTCCACCTGCATCGTTATTGGGATAGGTGATGATGATCTGGTTTCCTTCACTAGCGAGTTTTTGCAAAGCCCGCAAAGATGGCTTCACCTGTTCGGCGGCCTGCTCAAATTCTGTTGTAACCGAATGCTGACAGAAAAGAATGACAGGCTTTGAAAGGTCAAGTTTAAGTTCGGCGGCAACCTCTTCCGGGGAGGCAAATAACCCCGCGGTGATCAAGTCCAGAGAAGGTTGCCCAACGTTGAAAACTCTCCAGGGTTCTTCACCCAGCTTACAGATGCGTTCGACCGCCTGTTCATTTGTAGCGAAATGTAAATGTGCAAGTTTCGTCATCGCATGCCGCACTGAGTCGTCTAATGCACCACCTTCGGTATAGTCGCCACCCTCGATGTGTGCTGTTGGTATGTTCATCTGTGTCCCGGTGATCATCGCGGAAAACCCTTCGTAACGGTCAGCGTAGACAACCAGAAAATCAGGACGCAGTTCATCTAGGGTTTTGCTCAGACTGACGATGCCTGTGCCGATGGCTTGTGCTGTTGAAAAAAGTGTGTCGTGCTCCATTCGAATTTCAACTTCACGATACACGCGGAATCCATCTGCTTCGATCTCAGCCATTGTTCTGCCGAAATCCTGTTGCAGATGTGCCCCTCCTGCCAGTAAAAAATAATCCAACCGTGGGTCGGCGGCAATGGCGCGCAGGATTGGGTACTGCAATCCATACTCTGCGCGATTCCCGGTAAAGACAGCAATTTTTCTTTTTGTCATATTTTCATCCCATTTCAAGTAGTGTTTGGCGAAGACCGGCCTCTAAAGACCATTGAGGCTGCCATTGGGTGTGCGTTTTTAGCTTTTGAACGGAAAGCAATATTCTATCTTCAACACCCGATGAAGGAGGTTCGGTTTCCGTTACACTTATTTTCTGTTTACCCAGCAGGCTGGCGGTTTCAGCCAGTTCACGGATGCTGGTTGGGATGCCAGATGAAAGATTGAATACCTCACAACCAGATTCACTGGCATCTTTGCCCAGTGCGATCAAACCATGCACAACATCATCACGGTAAACAAAATCTCGGATAGGGGAAAGGGTCTTGATCGAAATTGGACCACCGCTTCTGACTTGCTGTAAGATGATCCCGATAACTGAATCAGTGGAGCCACCCGGGCCATATACATTCCCGAGGCGTGCTATGCGGCAGGAAAACCCATGTTCGGCGGCGTATCCTGCGAGCAGATCTTCTGCTGCAAGCTTTGTGGCGGCATAGATTGAGTTCGCCTGTACAGCATCTGACTCTGTGAATGGCAGGTTGGGCGTTTTTGCATACACCAACACTGTTGACGGAAAGACGATCCTTTGAATGCCAATCCTGCGACAAGCCTCTAGAAGATTGGCTGTACCCGTCACATTGGAGGTAACTGCTGACATTGGGTCAAGCCGAGATCTTGCCACATGTGCCTGCCCTGCAAGGTGAAAAACGACCATTTCTTTTTGGGTAGTTTTGCTAATGATGCCAGACAGATTGTTGAAATCACAAATATCAGCTTGTTGGTATTTAACGCCTTCAGGCAGAAACTTGGGTGCGGCTTGCATATCCAGCCCGGAAACGGTTGCGCCTTCCTGAAGCAGTTGCTTTGCAAGCGCCCGCCCGAGGAATCCACCAACACCGGTGATCAAGGCGTTTTTGATTTCCATGCCTTACTCAAAATCGTCCCAACTCAATTGGGAATTTTTCATGATTGTTTTTTTAGCGGTTTTACCAAGCAGATTTTCAAAATGAACTGCTTTAATGTCACCTGTCCCCGGACGTTTGACCCAAATGTTTTCAGCAGACAGCTTTTCCCCTGGCTGAATGTCTTTGATGGAAACAACACAGGCATAGGCAAAGTCGATCGTCGGTTTTTCTTCCGCAAGAATGGTCTTGGAACCACCCAACGCTGCATGGATCGCGCGGGAGCCTTCCACCAATTCCTTTAATTCAATTGGGTCAATGGAGATGGGGACGTCGGGTCCGGGCCAGGTCTTATCGGAGGTAAAGTGTTTCTCCAAAATGCGCGCACCGAGAGCTACAGCGGCAAAACAGGTGTAGTTTCCCAATGAGTGGTCGCTTAAGCCGACCACGGCATCTGGGAATTTTTTTGCAAGGTCAGCCAGCCCGCCAAGTCGAACTTTTTCGTAGGGGGTGGGATACATGGATGTGCAGTGTGTTAGTGCAAATGGCACACCTGCCTGGCGCAAAATATCAACCGCAGGCGCAATGGATTCGAGATCGTTCATGCCAGTGCTTAGAATTATGGGCTTGCCATCGGCTGCAATATGCTTGATCAACGGATAGTTGTTGCATTCCCCCGAACCGATCTTGTATCCGCTGACCCCCATCTTCTTCAGGCGTTCGGCAGCAGCGCGTGAAAAAGGAGTACACAAGTAGAGCATTCCCAAAGATTCAACATAGTCTTTGATCTTGATCTCTTCCTCTTCGGAGAGTGCGCAACGTACCATGATATCCCAGATGGTTTCTGTGGTGTTGCCTGGAACGACATCGTTGGGGATCATTTCGTCATCCACCACATGTGATTGGAATTTAACACACTCACAGCCCGCTGCATGGGCATCATCGATCATACGGATCGCTTTTTCATAACTGCCTTCGTGGTTAATGCCTATTTCTGCAATTACCAGCGGCGGGTGTTCCATGCCGATCATACGGTTGCCAATTTTGAAGCTCATGATTAATTCCTTTCAAAAATAATTAGGTCGGTGTTGATTTGGAATTGTGGTTGTATTTTCCATCTTTGGCGTCATTTTGAGCGCGTTCGTAATCGGCTGGCTGGCCGATATCGAGCCAGTATTCTATGATGGGGAAGCTGACCACGTTTCTTTTTGCATCGATCAGCCGTTGAATAAGATCGGTCATGTCCATACGCTCACCTTTTGCAATGAGGTTGTAGACCGATGGCTCGAGGAGGTAAATCCCTGCATTAACGAGGAACGAAATTTGCGGCTTTTCACGCAAACTGACAATATTCGGACCATCACAATCAATTACACCATATGGAACCTGGACGCCATATTGGCGCACGCCAACAGTTAGTTCTGCATGTTGTTTTTTGTGATATGAAAGCATGACTTCCAGATCCACGTGTGTGATGATATCGCCGTTAATGACCAGCAAGGTTTTTTCCGGGGTATCCATCAGACCCAATGCACCTGCAGTGCCGAGTGGACGGTCTTCCTGTAAGTAGTTTAGTTCGATCCCGAACGCTTTTCCATCTCCAAAATGCTCAACGATGTTGGATGCACGATAATTGGTCGATACATCCACATGTTCAATGCCCGCTTTTTGCAGTTTCTCAATGGTCAGTTCCATTAGCGGACGCCCGCCAACAGGCAGCATGGGTTTTGGAATATTGTCTGTTAATGGACGCAGGCGTGTCCCCAGCCCGCCAGCCATGACAACAGCCTGTAGCGGTAATTTGGGTTGGGACAGTATTTCGCTCAGGATAACGATATCCACAACCCTGCCGTCTTTATCCAGCAGGGGAATCTGCTTGACCGCATGCTCCTGCATAATGGACAGAAATTGCGATGGGTCGGTGTCCACAGGGGCCGTAACAGGTATTGGGTGTGGCATTTGAGCTTTGATTGGCAAAAGCTTGCTGACGGGCTCGTTCAGGCTGATACCTGCTAGAATTCCGCGGCGGACATCGCCATCAGTAATGGTGCCGAGCATGCGTTGTTCATCATCCACAATTAAGGCAATACTAATGCGGCCGCTACGGTCAATACATTCTATGACTTCACGGATAGAAGTGCCCAATTTTACGAACAGGTTGGAGATGTTTGGATAGGTCATACGGGCACCAAATAATTACCAGGCTGTCCAGCCGCCATCCACAGCAAGGTTTTGACCTGTCACATAAGCAGATAGGTCACTGGCTAAATATGCAGCAGCGCCTTTGAAATCCTCTTCCATGCCCATACGTTTCAGCGGCGTGCGTTCTTCGTAACGCTTTACAAAAAGTTCGGGTTGATTGCGCCATACACCGCCCGGTGAGATGGCGTTGACCCGAACATGCGGCGCCATGACTGTAGCCAGCCAACGGGTTAGCTGTAATAAACCACCTTTGCTGGCGCCATAAGCAGCAGCATTTCCCAAAGGCGTTTCGTCGTAAAGGCGCATATCTGGACCGACCATGCCATAAATGGAACTGACATTAATGACCGAGCCATGTCCGGAAGCTTTTAATGCATCTGCAAATACTTGTGTCAGAATGAATGGGGCTGTGAGGTTTACTTCCAAAGCGAGCCGCCAGGCCTCTGCACCTTGTTCCTGAAATGGCGCGACCCAGCCCTTTAAATTAGATGTATTGACCATGGCAGCGCAATTCACAAGGATATCGAGCCTGCCGAATTTTGTCAGTACTTTTTCTGGCGCGCTACGAACCGAATTCTCGTCGGCGAGGTCAATGGACAATGGCATGGTTTGGGGTCCGAATTGCTGCTGAATTTTATTTGCCACTTCAGCGCAGACGCTTGGAGAAGAGTCCAGAACGACAATGTTTGCGCCCAGTTCTGCCAGGGCTTCGCCGATTGCCGACCCAATATGCCCTGCGCCACCGGTAATTAATGCTGTACGACCGTCAAGATTCATGAGTTCTTTTAATGATTTCATTAAGGCTCCACTTTACAGATCACCGCTTAATTTAAAATAAAAACTGCATGTGCAAGAAGTAAACAATAATTATTTGTCATTATCGAACAAATGCATGTTTTCCCATATTTCCTCCCGTGGAAGGAAGGGGAACATATCTTCGAGTGGTCGTGATTCAATGGTTCCATCTTCGCGCACGAAAGAAGATGCCTTTGGTGTAATACCCTGTTCTGGCGAAATATTAACCTCGCAAAGAACAGGGCCGTTCAGCGTTAGTGTTTCCTGAATACCCTGTTCAATACCATCATTGTTTTTAATGGATACGTATTCCAGACCATAGGCTTTTGCAAGATACTCAAAGTTTGGGTTGCTGACACCGGAACTTTCGTCAGAACCTACAAAGCGGCCGTTGTAAAAAGTCTTTTGCGTAGCGCGAATGCTGGAATAGCCCCGATTATTGAAGAGGAATATTTTGACCGGTAGATTGTAATTTTTTATTGTAAGCAGTTCCTGTACATTCCATTGTAAACTGCCATCCCCAGTAACACAGATGGTGCGCTTTTTGTCATTGCCAATACAGGTGCCGACTGCCAGCGGCAGGTCCCAGCCCATGGCGCCCCAGTTAATACTGGTGTAGGTTCGCTGGCCTTCTTTGACTTTGAATACTTGAAGGTAACTTACTGTGTCGAGGCCATTACCAGCCACCAGCGCATCGGTATTCGAAAGCAGGTCGGACAATTTGTCTATGAATACGTAGCTGTTGACGAAATCTTTGTCCGTGTAGTATTCATCCACAATCAGTGGATATCGTTCCTTCCATCGGAGACAGGCTTCAAGCCATTTGGCGGAAGGTTCAACTTTGACAGTTTGCAACTGCCCAAGCATTTCTTCCATGAAAAAACGGACATCGGTTTGAATCGGAAGGTCAGGTGTGAGCACCTGATGGAATAACTGACCTTCGTCAATATCGACGATGATCTTCTTTGCATTTGGCGCAAAGCCTTTGTAATTGAATCCCACCTTTTTTATGCACAACCCCGCCCCAAGGCTGAGAATGCAGTCGCTGTTTTGAACTGCAAAATTGGCCCTTCGTTGACCTGCCGTTCCGAAGATCCCCATATAAAGCTGGTGCTCTTCAGCGACTAGGTCTTTGGCTGCGTCAGGCAACACAACTGGGATATTCAACTTTTCGATAAGCCTTTTCAGTAGTTCGTCTGATTTGGAGAGGTGAATTCCATTTCCACACAAAAGCAACGGCCTTTTGGCGTTTTTTATCATCTCAAGGGCATTTTTTACGTCGCTCGTCAATTGTGTGCCTTGACTTAGTTTTTCATCTACTTTAGGGTGATAGGATGGCAATTGAGATTCTTCAACTTGACTGTCTTGAATATCCAATGGGATATCCAGCCAGACGGGGCCGGGGCGTCCACTGATGGCTTGGTGGTAGGCCAGTTCCAATTCGTACTTGATCATATTTGCATCAAGAACAACATTGGCATATTTGGTCACGGGCTTGACCATCGCCAGATTATTGCCTTCTTGCGGGCCGATCTGGCGCACTTTGGAATAATCGGCAATAATGTTTCGCCGTACCTGGCCGCAAATGACAATCATGGGGATGGAGTCGTACCATGCGCCCACCATGCCTGAAATTGCATTTGAGCCGCCCGGACCAACGGTAACCAGACATGCACCGACGTCATTCCTAACCCTTGCATAGCCTTCTGCACTGATCGCACACGCTTGTTCGTGATAATTGCAGTAATAATTCATATCGGGATTTCGACCAACGGCGTCAAGCATGTGCATAATTCCACCGCCCGAAACGAGGAAAATATCGCGGATACCTTTTTCAACCAGGAATTTGACAATGTAATCGGAAACTTTGATCATGAATACTCTCCTTGTTTAATTATAAAGCGTACCATTGTGCGGTGCGTTGGATTGCATCCGGTAATTTTGTAAACTCTTGCAGGCCCAATTCGGTCTTTGCGCGTTGGGTCGATGGAACATATCGTTCAGCGGTTTTGTTGGGGGTGGGGCGTTTGGCAACCTGGATGGGCAGATCAGGGGCGATGACATCTGCAACCGTTTTTGCCAATTGAAGAATGATGAGGTCATTTTCTGAGCCGACATTGTAAGGGTGACAGGATTGTCCGCGCAGGAGGATCGTCCATAGCCAGATGGCAAGGTCAGCTGCGTATAGATATGAGCGGTATGGGGTGCCATCACCGCCGATTTGAATGGAGGTACCGCTCATCGCATCGCGGATGAAATTTCCGATGGCATAGTTGCTGTTTAACGGCAGGCGCGGACCGACAAATGCGAAGCAGCGAGCAATCGCAGCGTCGAATCCATGTTGCTTGGCGTAGGCGGCGCACAAAAATTCAGAGGCACGTTTGCTCTGTCCATAGGCGGAATTTGTGTCGGTTGGTTCGGGTGCGCCAAGATAGGTTTCAGGGATATGGGTGATCTCGGCGGGTTGTTTTCCGTACACTGCGCCTGAACTTGTGAATAGGAATTTTTCTGCGCCCGATTTGACGGCGAAATCCAGCACATGACGAGTCCCTTCGATGTTGGATGAAAATTTTTCCAATGGGTCAACGTCTGTAAAATCTGGATTTGTTTCCGTGGCGGCGTGGATGATGTGCGAGAAATTTCCGCGGGGGAATTTGAAATCACGTGCATTACCTTTGATGAGGGTAATGGCAGGGTCAAGCCCAAGGTGAGGAAATGCTTTTTGGAAGGAAGCAGGTTTACGGCTAAGGACCGATGCGGATGCTTTTAAATCCAATTGACGATTTGCAAAAAGAAAACTTTCGAGCAGCCATGTCCCAAAGAATCCCGTTCCGCCTGTGATGAAAAGACGCGCACCACGCAGGTCTTCCCACAGGTTGCGGGTATGATCGAGGATGTGACCAAGATCAGTGGAGGGAAGATTTTGCATCATGAAGGGCTTCAACTACATAATCGAGCATGGGGCGGGTCAGTCCGGGGTAAACACCGATCCAAAAAACATTGTGCATCACCTCGTCTGATTTTTTCAGATCGCCGATGATACGATAATTTTGGTTTCGATAGGCAGGCTGGCGAATCAGGTTTCCGCCAAACAGGAGCCTTGTGCCGATCTTCCGTGCTTCGAGCGAGCGTAGAATTGCATCACGTGTGAAGTTTTTGTTTTCGCGAACAAAGATCGGAAAACCAAACCAACTTGGATTTGAGTTTTGTGTTGCCTCTGGCAGAACGAAATGGTCTTGCAGCGGGCTTAACTGTTCTTTGAGATAGTTGAAATTCTCGCGCCTTTTTTCGATAAAGCCATTTAGTTTTTTGATCTGCGAAACGCCCACGGCAGCTTGCATGTCTGTAGCTTTGAGGTTGTAGCCGATGTGTGAGTAGGTATATTTGTGATCGTAGCCTTGCGGCAGATCGCCGAGCTGCCAATCAAAGCGTTTGCCGCAGGTATTGTCTTTGCCTGGCTCACACCAGCAATCGCGGCCCCAATCGCGGAATGATTCAATGATCTTTTTCAATTTGGGTTTGTCGGTGAGTAATGCGCCGCCTTCACCCATGGTAATGTGATGTGCTGGATAAAAACTAACGGTCGCTACATCGCCGAAAGTTGCCACCATTCGATTGGCATAGGTTGCGCCGACGGCATCACAGCAATCTTCCACCAACCAGAGGTTGTGCTGCTTACAAAAGGCAGTCACTACTTCAAGGTTGAAAGGATTGCCAAGTGTGTGGGCGATCATTACGGCACGGGTTTTTTGCGAAAGCGCGGCTTCAAGTTGATTTACGTCAATGTTGTAGGTGGGAATATCCACATCCACAAAAACTGGAACGAGGTTATTTTGAAAGATCGGGTTGACCGTTGTCGGAAACCCCGTTGCCACAGTTATGACTTCGTCACCTGGTTTCAATTGCCTTTCTTTCAACAATGGAGAAGTAAGGCAGGTGAGTGCCAGTAAATTTGCCGACGAACCTGAATTCACCAAAATGGAATGGCGCATGTTGAAGAAGCGTGCAAAATCCTTTTCGAATTGCCGCGCAAAACGGCCTTCTGTTAACCAGAAATCAAGGCTGGAATCGACCAATGATTGCACGTCGGCTGAATCGAATACGCGTCCCGCCACAGGCACGGAAGATACCCCTGGGACGAATTTGCGTTCGGGGAATTCTTCGGCGGCATATTCGACCGTTAATTCCAGAATTTTTGCGCGCAGTTGCTCGGATCTCTCACTCATGTTTGAAAAAATCCTTGTACCAGTTAATGGTTAATGCCAGCGCGTCATCAAGGTTGAAAAGCGGTTTCCAATTCAATACGCGGCGGGCTTTTTCTGCGCTAAGGTATTGATGACGGATCTCGTTACTGGTCTCATTGAGGATTTCAGGTTTAAGATCGGAATTCATCAACTCCAGGACATGATCCACGATCTCGCGCACTGATACTTGAATCTCGTTCGAAAAGTTGAAGGCTTCACCTTTGAGTTCCTTGCGGGTGGCGAGTTGCTCGGCCAGCAACATGTAGGCCGCCGCACCATCTTCCACGTAAAAATAATCGCGGATGTATTCGCCGTCGGAGCGGATGATCGGACGCTGTCCGCGCAAAATGGAGCGGATCGTTCCTGGAATAATACGATTCCAGTTCAAGTCACCGCCGCCATAGAAGTTTCCACAGCGGGTTATGGCAACAGGCAGGTCGAAACTTTTTGCATAAGTATGGGCGATCAGGTCTGCAGCTGATTTGCTGACATCATATGGATGTTGTCCTTGCAGCGGGGTCTTTTCATCGTACGGCAGAATCTCCTGATCGCCATAGGCCTTGTCGGAGGATGCCATGACAACCTGCTTTACTTTTGGGCTGCGTCGGGCTGCTTCGAGAATATTCCATGTGCCAGCAATATTGGTCTCAAATGTGGAGACCGGGTTACGATTCGCAATGGTTACGATGGTCTGAGCAGCAAGGTGGATGACGGTGTCAATTTCAAATTCGCCGAGTGTGCGTTCGAGCATATCGCGGTCACGAATATCCCCGCGGACAACTTTTACCTTCTCAATATAACCTGCACGGACCATTTCACTTTGCGGCACCCAATCGCGGACAAGGCAGACTACATCTGCGCCTGCAGCAAGAAGCCTTTTTACCAGCCATGACCCAACCAGGCCTGTGCCTCCTGTGACAAATGTGGGGCGATCCAGCCAAAAGGCTTTGTTTAATTCCATAGTTTCCATGGGGCATTACCTTCCTGCCAGAGCTTTTCGAGATTATGAACGTCGCGAACGGTGTCCATACATTGCCAAAAGTCTTCATGCTGATAGGCTGAAAGCTGCTTGTCAGCCGCAATATGCTCCAAAGACTCAAATTCCCAGGCTGTGTGGTCGCCTTGAATGTATTGGGTAATACCAGGCTCCAAAACAAAAAAACCGCCGTTGATCCAACCTTCACCGATTTGCGGTTTTTCCTTGAATTGGACGACGCGGTGATCTTCGATAACCATTTGTCCAAAACGTGCAGGCGGACGAACTGCGGTCATTGTGACCAGCCTTTTTTGCTGCTTGTGAAAATCTATCAGGTTTGGAATATTCACATTGCTGACACCATCACCATAGGTGAGCATGAAGGTCTCGTTGCCAATGAACTCTGCCACACGTT
>DAOQPR010000012.1:0-18449 GCA_035333265.1 Anaerolineales bacterium | reverse complement strand
TCATTAACTATGTCGTTCCACTGTTACTGGGTGCACAGGATATGGCTTTCCCGCGGCTTAATGCCTTCTCCTTCTGGATCGCTGTCCCTGCGGCTGTGCTCTTGCTGATGAGCCTTTTCCTCGGTGGTTTCGATACCGGCTGGACAGGCTACCCGCCGCTTTCCACCCGTGCGCCTGTTGGTGTGCAGATGTTTTTTCTGGGCGTGTTCGTGGCTGGCTGGTCGTCCATTCTTGGTTCTTTGAATGTCATTGTGACAGTCATCCGCGTACGTGCCAAAGGCATGACAGCCTGGCGCATGCCCATCCTTGTGTGGGCTGCTGTTGCTACCGCTCTCATCGCTCTGACGGCTACCCAGTTGATCGGTCTTTCCTTCCAATTGGTCATGTTCCAACGCCTCTTCGGAATGGGCTTCTTTGACCCGGCCAAGGGCGGTAACCCGGTGCTCTTCCAACATCTTTTCTGGTTCTATTCCCATCCGGCTGTATATGTGTTCATTTTGCCTGGTTTGGGTGTTATCTCTGAGTTGTTGCCTGTTTTTGTACGCAAACCGCTCTTTGGTTACCGTTGGATCGCCATGTCTTCCCTGGGCATCGCTTTGGTGGGTTTTGTAGTTTGGGCACACCATATGTATACCTCTGGCATGAATGAGTATCTGCGCGTACCGTTTATGTATAGTACCTTGTTAGTGGCCGTGCCAACGGGCGTCAAGTTCTTCTCGTGGGTTGCAACGATTTGGAAGGGCAAGATATCCACGCCTACCCCCATGTTGTTTGTTTTGGGCGGTATCATCGTATTTTTGCTGGGTGGTCTCTCTGGTCCCCCGAATGCCACGGTATCCACTGACCTTCAATTGCAGGACACATATTGGATTGTGGGGCACTTCCACGATACGATCTTTGGCGGTTTTGTGTTCCCGTTCTTTGCTGCCGTATATTATTGGTTTCCCAAGGCAACCGGGCGCCGCATGAATGAAACCCTCGGCAAAATTCATTTTTGGTTGATGACCCCTTCATTCTTTGTGCTGACCCTCGGTATGATGTATGTTGGCCTGTTGGGAATGCGCCGCCGCATCGTCGATTACGATCCCGCATTAGGGATTGATGCGGCTCATTTTGTCTTGACTATCGCTGCATTCCTGATTGCCGTTTCCGTGTTGATATTCTTCTATAACTTCTTTGCCAGCATCAAAAATGGTGAAAAAGCCGAAGGGAATATCTGGTATTCGCGCTCGCCAGAATGGCAGGTTCCTTCACCCATGCCCGCCCATAACTACGATTCACCCATGGAAGTGGTGGGAGAACCCTACGATTATGGTTTGAAGGACTCTGGTTATGTCCGGTTCGTTGAATCTGCCAAAAGCACACATAAATAAACAGGCGAGGAGCGAGTAATTCAATGTCACATTCACAGGATAAATCCTCCGCACTGAGTCAGGGTGTGGTGATCTTTGTCTATCTGACTGTTCTGACCATTTTAGAGTATTTCATTGCCGTGGCTTTCGATGCCGTGCCGTTGCTGATCGTGGTGGCGCTGATCAAAGCCGGGTTGGTGATGTACTATTACATGCACATCTACATGCTGAACCATGATGATGGCGATGAGCATGAATCCTATCAATATAAGACGGGCACCAACCGGCTTGGTTTGTGGCTCTTCCTGCTCTCCGATGCATTCGTGTTTGCAGGCCTGGCGGTCATGCGCGCTAACCTGCTTGGATTGCACCGCCCGCCGCTTAATCAGCTTCTTGGTCTGGCAGTAACGGCAGTTCTGCTTATCTCATCCTTCTTTATGAATCGAGGAGAGACTGCCATGAAACATGGCGACGTCAAGTCGTTCATGAATAACACGATCATCACCTTCATTTTGGGGTTGGGCTTTTTACTTGGGGTGGTGTTGGTGGAATGGCGTCTGGCAGCCGAAGAAGGGCTGGTTGCTAGTTTTGGCGACCCAACCCGTGGTCCGTTGGGCGGCGTGTTCTATATGATGACTGGTATGCATGCATTCCATGTGCTTACTGGTTTGATCTTCCTGGTAATCGTCTGGTTGAACGCCCGTAAGGGTGTGTACACTGCTGAGAAGCATTGGGGCGTGGAAGCAGCCGCAGTCTATTGGCACTTTGTAGACCTCGTCTGGATCTTCTTCTACCCGGCCTTGTATTTGATCGGTACGGCAGTGGCAATCAAATAATGAACATCCGCCGCCGATAAGGCGGCGGATTTATTTTACGACTGGAGCATTGAAATGAATCGAAAGTTGATATGGACGGGCGGCGGTATCTTCCTACTTATTGGTATAACCGCAGTTTTGACCTTTGTGTTAATGAAACCGCCATCTTTTCGCGGCACTAGTTATGGCGAACCTTTTCCACTGGCAGCTGATTTCAGTTTGATAAAACTAAATGGTGAAACCTTTCGCTTGAGCGATCAGCAAGGAAAGATCGTGCTTCTATTTTTTGGATATACATCCTGCCCGGATGTCTGCCCAACAACCCTGGCCGAAATGAAACAGGTTATGGATGCGTTGGGAGAAAAAGCTCAACAGGTACAACTAGTCTTCGTATCTGTTGACCCGGATCGAGATACCCCTGAAAAAATTCAAGGATACGTGGAACGTTTCAACCCTTCATTCCTCGGCCTGAGCGGTTCAAAGAGCGAACTGGAACCTATTTGGAATAGTTACTCGATCTTTCGAGAGGAAGTTCAATCGGATTCCGCTTTTGGAGTCATCATTAACCATACCGCCAGGTTATTCCTGGTTGATCCACAAGGAAACATGCGCTTGTCCTATGCGTATGGCACGCCGGTTGATGACATTGTCCATGACATTGAGTTATTATTGAAATAGGATATGGCATGAATTTTTCGATCAAACGTATCGCACTTGCCTTTCTTTTGGGGCTGGTGTTGGCAGCCATCACCACCGAACTGGCTTATTTTTTCCTCAAGAAGGAAAATCGTATACCCGGCATCATCGAACTGGTCATTCCGGCAGGCACCGCAGATTTGATTCGTGCAGGCGAAGCGCCGCCTGAAATTCCTACTGACATGCGGTTTGTGGTTGGAGACACCCTCAAAGTTATTAATCAGGATGA
This sequence comes from Anaerolineales bacterium, assembly GCA_035333265.1. Classification (GTDB taxonomy): domain Bacteria; phylum Chloroflexota; class Anaerolineae; order Anaerolineales; family Villigracilaceae; genus Villigracilis. Next base: position 15,357 of record DAOQPR010000012.1, on the reverse strand, counting down.
CGAAAATCACCAGCTTGGCCCGCTATGGATTCCGGCAGAATCTTCGGCCAGCCTCAAGCTTGAAACAGAGGAAAACCTGGTCTTTGAGTGTTCCTTTCAAGCAGGGAGTTATCTCGGCATTACCGTCCAGGAGCCGGTTACGTGGCGTACACGCCTTTCCGGATATTTCTTTGCAGGCTTTCCGCTTGGCATGATGTTTGCCGTGTACAGCGGCCTGGTGGGTACAAAAAAGAAAAAGGAAAATGAATGACAGTACTGCGCAAAATGTTTTCGTTGAAATGGGGGCTAACAACGTTATTGGTTCTCTTTGGTGTTGCAGTATGTGTTCGGCTTGGTATCTGGCAGTTGGATCGGCTTGAAACTCGTCGCGCCTTCAATACACAGGTCGAGAGCATGCGTGCATACGACTCATTAGACTTAAATAATGAAACTCCCTCCGACATTACAGCCATGGAATGGCGTTCAGTGACGGTGACCGGCGAATATGATTTTGAGAATCAAATGGCTTTGCGGAATCAATATCATGAGGGCGTGTATGGGTTTCATCTGATTACCCCGCTTCGATACGACGGGAAAGTTGTTCTGGTGGACCGCGGCTGGATCCCCGCTGAAAGCGATTCCCTGCCGGAGGAATGGCGCGCCTACGATGAAATGGGTGAGGTGACGGTAACAGGACAGATACGGCTCGGGCAGGGCAAGCCAGCTTTCGGCGGAGTCGCGGATGCGCTGCCAATGGACGGAACCAAACTCAACGTGTGGAATAATCTGGATGTGGAGAAAATGTCTGCGCAGCTGCCTTATCCTATTATGGACGTTTTTATCCAGCCAAATGAAGAGGCCAGCGATGCAACACCACCCATCCCATATCAGCCCAAAATTGAATTGACGGAAGGGCCGCATTTCGGGTATGCTTTGCAGTGGTTCACGTTCGCAACGATCTTGTTCGTTGGCTATCCTTTTTATTTGAGAAAACAGGACGATTGATGAAGTATTCTTTGAAAACCTCCTTTGCGCGCAGGGCGGCTTTGCTCCTGGCTGCGGTGTTTGTCCTTACGGTTGTTGGGCGATTGGTGACAGTTACCGGTGCGGCGATGTTCTGTGCCGGTTGGCCGCTTTGTATGCCTACCGACCGGATCGGTTATATCAAGCTGATCCATCTTTTGCTTGTGGGCATGGCTTCCATGATCATGCTCGTAGTTTGGCGAAAGGCATGGCGCGAACAAAGACATCATCCGGTCATATTGCCCTTAACCACAGTGACAGGTGTGTTGTTTTTGGGGCAGGCATTGATTGGTGCGATCGAGGTTACGAGCGGATACCCAACCCACCTGGTGGTGTTGCATACCCTGACAGCCATTTCTTTATGGATATCGCTGGCGATGTTGGTTTTTATCTCGGGCACCTTGAAGGAAGATGGAATTGCCGACTACCAATTCGATTTTCGTCAACGGGTGAAGGATTTCTTTATCCTTTCGAAGCCTGTGATTGTGCTGTTATTGTTGGTGACCACCTATGGCGGTTTGGTGGCTGGCGGTAAAGCCTGGCCGTCTGCCTCTCTTACATTCTGGACATTGTTTGGCGGCGCTTTGGCGGCGGCAGGCTCAAGCGCGTTGAACCAATATATTGACCGTGAATTGGACAAAAACATGCAGCGCACCTCCAAGCGTCCATTGGCTGATGGGCGCTTGACTCCTGCTGAAGGGCTTTCGTATGGGCTGGCGTTGTGTTTGGTCAGTTATTATGTGATGGCAGGTTATGTGAATTTGTTGGCGGCGCTGCTGTCGTTGACCGGCATTTTTTATTACGTATTCTTCTATAGTGTCTGGTTGAACCGCGCCCCCGTACAAAATATTGTCATCGGCGGCGGGGCGGGGGCGATTCCGCCGATGGTGGGGTGGGCGGCAGCGACGGGTTCGCTTAACCTTGCGGCATGGATTCTATTTGCCATCATCTTTATGTGGACGCCTCCGCACTTTTGGGCGTTGGCTATTGTCCGCAAGAACGATTATGCCCGTGCCGGTGTCCCCATGTTGCCGGTCGTGGAAGGTGAAGAAAAGACTCGTAAACAGATTTTGATCTATACTGTGGAATTGATCGCAGTCACGTTGTTATTGCCCATCTTCAACCTGGCTGGTACGATCTACCTTGTCTCTGCGATTGTGTTGGGGGCCTTCCTCTTTTATGCGGCTTGGAAGGTCTTCCGTATTGGCGGTAATAAAGTGGCCTGGATGATGTATCGCTGGTCAAGTATGTATCTGGCGTTCATCTTTCTGGCTTTGATGCTGGATGCGGTATGGTAGATCACTGCTTGACCCTGTAGATTTTTGTTGAGACGTTTTCATATACTAATTCCAGTTCCGGCCCTGCAGCAAAGGAACTGGAATTTTTTTCTTCATAGGGGCCATAGATTACCCATTGAACGCCAGTTTGTTCCAGCCAACCCATGGGGGCACGTCCTTTGAAGTAGGCTTCCATGGCGGCTGTTTTTTCCTGGAAGTGAAGAGTTTCTATTTCATGTCCGACGTATACTTTTAATTTAGTCTTTTGAGCGACCAGGAGGCTGGTTGTTACATCTGCAAGGACATAGTCATTGGGTGCAGCGTGTTCATTGAGCCATTCAAATGCTACAGCAAGTTCACGAGGATAAAACTTATCCGCTGGATGGGTTTGAATGAATATTGTGGATCCAAGGCTGAGGTAGATCGACGACATAGAAGCCAGCAGAATATAAGAAAAATAAACAAGATTTTCCCGTTTTGCGAGCTTGGGGACTTTTTGAAGAATGCGATTTGCTCCGTAAACTGCAAGGGCTGCAAGTGGTATGGTCATGCCAAGTAAAAATCTGCGCTGTATGGCAACAGGTACGTAGGTCAGAATGAAGCCGAAAATGACCCAAACTGACAGGGCGACCATTGCCGGTGGGCGTTCACGTAAGGCGCAAAAGATCCCATAGGGGGCAAATATCCAAAATGGAAGAAATCCCCATAAATAGAAAGTAGGAGGCGGAGAAAGAGTTGCATTTTGCATGGTGAATTGCCCCCAAATAGGATCGTGTGTGAGGATGAGAAAATTATAAATAAGCAATGGAATCTGAAAAATGCCAATCACGCCTAGAGCAAGTACGGAGTGGCGATCAACAGCCTTACGATGCCACCATGAAGTTATGGCAGCTCCTGCAAATGCAAGGTCTACCAATGCAAAGGCGATAGGGTTTGTGCTTTGACTTAGAATCGCAAACAGGCAGATCCAAAATATCTGTATCCACTTTTGGGTCTTCAAAAAATCCAGAAACAGGGTTAAAGAAAGTGCCAAAAGGGCTAAATTAAATGAAAAGGATGGGAATATGGAAATACTGAAAAATACATAGGCATCAATAAGCCAAAAATCAATGGGAGAAATTGGTTGAAGCGGCACACCAAGGAGGAATTGAAATACCCCCACGCCTTCCCCTAATACCGCTAATAAGAACGCGGCACGGGCAAGATTTTTTTGAGGGAGTATTTGTCTTAATAGTTGATAGATATAGTACAAGGCGGCAAACCCGAATAACCAGCGCGCTATGTGGAATGTAGTTTCGACATCCAGGTTAAACCATTTACTTAAATGTCCCAAAACAAGATAAAAGATCCTTACGTAGGCGGCAGAGTGTTCCTCACTTGTAAATCGCATTTGATAAGCCCAGTCGCCCAATTGACCGGCTTGCATCATCGAAATATGGACCGCATAATCCTTTTCATTAAAGTAAATTCCGCGGAAAAGCAGTTCATCGGTTTGAGCGGCTCTCCCCATCCAAATTGGGATGGAACCAAATGCCAGAATGGCAAGCGCAAAAATAGTGAACCAGACCAGATCGTTTTGAAGGATGAATCTTTTCACGGCACCTTCTCTACATATAAATATAGTCTGATATCGTCCAACTCTTCGATTGAATCAAGAGTATAGTTTTTATTCAAATAATCAAGATGAGGATGTGTTAAATCCGCTTCTGCATATTCATCCAAAGATTTTTGGTAGATGATAAACCAGACTCTCTTTGCGCCAGCAGTAGCGGACTCAAGGTCAGCGAATTCATGCACCTGTAGAACATTGCGAGTGGCAGGAGCGAGTGTATCTCCTGAACTGCCTGCTGGGTCGATAATAAAACTTTGAGGAATATCCGGGTCAAAATAGAAGGCTGGAAGATAGGATAATTTATTGGAATGAAGGATGATATCTCCTGACTGGATGCGTGATTGAAGACTCAAGTTGATGGCATGAAAATCTCCATATGGAAAACCTTTATAGATGTTATGTTCATAGATGCCAAGAACTGAGCAGATCCCTATCATGATCGCAACACTGATCTGGATAAATTTTGGGGCGCGGGTTTGTGTAAATGCCCAGGCCAGCCAGATGCAAAAAATGGCTTGTGAAGGTAGTAATGCGCGTTCGATGTAAATGGGGAATATTTGGGAGGATAGCCATAAGAGTAGCGGCGGAGCGAAAGATAAGTATGCAGTCCATAACCCCTTGCGGATGGAAGGTTGACTCGATTTATGTGCGAGATATGTTTGGAAACCTGCAAGGGCAAATAAAAGCAATGCACACAATAAGCCAATGGCAAGCATTACTTCAAATAGTGGCAGGTGAGGTAAATAGAACAAGAGCAGGGTGAATAGCCGTTCCAGCCCTGGACGTTCTACCCAGTAAAATGAGTTAACCTTTGCAAGTTGTGAGGGCAGAAGAATCATCCAGGGGGCATAAAGCCCTAAGGCGGCAAGCCCGCTTATCGTCAGGGAGCGAAGCGTTTTCCAGTCCTTTTGAAAAAGCGGTGTGAGGGCAAGCGGGACGAGAAAGAAAGCGGCCAGATTATGAGTATGTTGGGCAAGAGCAGATGAAATTGAAAATGGAATCCACCATAACCAGTTTCCGGTGCGGGCGCGAAGGAAGGCATAGGTGGCTAAAAGCAGCCAAAATGATAGTAAGGCATACATACGTACTTCCTGGGCATAATGGATCTGTACCGGAAGGACGGCAAACAGAAAGGCTGCAACAAGCGCTGTTTTGTTGTCAAAAAGGTGATCGGCGATTTTGAAAACAAGGACAAGGGTAAGTAGATTTATAAGGATGGAGAAGATGCGCGTTGCAGTGACTGAATTTCCAAACAGGTTTATCCATCCCCAAAGCAGGGTGTAATACCCAAGTGGGTGAATATCGGCTGCCCCGCCTGCGCCAGGGGTAATGGTTCCGTACAACATGGCTGAAAATCCCTTGCTTGCAAACAGGATCGAGAACGCCTCGTCATACCATATTGGCCGAGAGAATAAGCCAACTAAACGGAGCAACAGGGCAAGCAGGATTATGCCAATGAGTGCTTGATAGGTCTTTTTATACATATATAGGTCTAGTTAACGCAATTGATATAGCTTGTAATCTTCGGTGCTAACTTCCACTGGAGTTAGTTTTGCAAGCGTTGCATTTAAATCTTCCCATGATTCTTTTGAAAACCAATGTTCATCATACTCCTTCACGAAATCTGCGCTTATTTGATTGATCAAAACGTGGGTATATCCTTGATTCTTCCAGGTATTGATGATCTGATCCGGGGTATGATACATGTTCCAATCGTGATACCAGCGGCCAATGATCTCATCCGGGTCGCATTTTGGGGTGCAGAGTAAACTACGGGTTTCCCAGAGCATAATGATCTTTGTGTTGGCTGGCAAGGCTTTAATATCCTGCATGATGACAGTATAGCCTCCCAAGTGGCGTTTGATATAGCTATCTGGATTCTCATGATTAAGGATCGCCGAAAGCGGGTTCGAGAATGTATTTATACTAAGGCTTGAAAATGCGTTGAACGAAAGAAAAAGTAGAATGACAACATTTGCAATATTGCCAAAACGAATGGAAATGGAACTTGTTTTCAGATTCCAAAGGTTCATGTATCCGGCTGAAGCGAGAATTGCCCAGGCTGGAAAGAGAATAAAGTAAAGTCTTGTTTGGATCAGCAACCCTCTGAACTGACTCCCCAATGCCCATATGATAAAACCCGCCGCAAGGATGACACTGCTCAGCTTGGTGAGTGAACGTTGACCGGCTGCTTGTTCGTTCCAACTTAACCATGCGAAAGGGCTTAGCCCTAAAAACAAGGGGCCGATTGAGGAGGAAAAGCCTTCACTACCATCCACACCCCACACTGTGGCTTTAATCGGCAGGAGGATAAGCAGGCTCCAATCTCGTGTAGCAGGTTGGAACTGGTAAAAATCGAGCAGACTGGCATCCATGCCTCCGCTTGGAAGAAACAATGGGTAGAAGGGATTTTGGGTGGCAAGCGCATTTTTGACCAACCAGGGCAACAGAGTCAAGGCTGGGATAAGCAGAAACCAGACTAGCTTTTTCAGAAATAGAGCCGCTGACGCCGGTTTGTATAGGATCAGGATGGCTGCAATTCCGCTGATCAGGATCACCCCGTTGGTATATTTCACAGACATTGCCAGGCCTGTGAAGACTCCCGAGATAATCAAAGCTGAATGTTCATCGGTTGAAAGCCATTGATAGAGGCTGATCAATGTAGCTGTGCCATAGAAAATGGATGCCCATTCGATATATCCGCTTGAAAGAGATCCGGTTATTCCGGATCCTGCTAAAAAACATGCAATTGCAACCCAGGCTGTCTTGCTTCCGTTTATAGACTTTATTAGATCTGCCAACCCCAGCAGTGCCAAAAGGCCAATCCACCAGCCAAGGACAACAGCCGCTTCTGAACCTCCAAGCGACATGGCCAGCAGATATAGCATTTCTACCAGTTGCGGCATTCCCCAGAAAACATTGTCTGCTGTATACACCATCCTGCCGTTAAGCAGGTAAAACTTTGGAAGCGCCAGATGATATGTCAAGGCATCGAAGTGGAATGGGGGGGCAAGCGCCAAAAGGTATTGACATATGAGAATGATAAGAACAGGGATAAGCAGCAGTCCACCGCCACTGATTGCCCCTTGTAGGAATGAGTCTTGTTTTCCGAAGCATTTCCACCAGTCAAAGATCTGCTTCCACACGCCGCCTGAAAAGATCAAAAAAAATACCCATAAGATGATTCCCGTACCAAACAGCGAGGCGATTACTAAAATAAAAATTCCCAACGCTCCCATGCCTACACCTGCTGCAAGCATGGCGGTTGTGAGCGGGGGAAGATTCCAATTTCGGATCGGAGTTAACATCCCGATACCACCCGCAAGGGAAAGTATGCCCAGAGCGATCACAGTGCGCCAGAAAGCTGTCAGTGCGCCCAACAATTCTTCCGGTGAAAAGGGTTTGTGGGCGTATACATATCCCAACATGGCTGCCATAAGCCAGAGGATGGATATGATGCCTGCTATGGTTTTGGTCTTTGGGGAAATGGTCTTCAATCAACCACCTTAATTGTAGAATGAAAAAAACAGCAACACACCCAAGGGTGCATTGCTGTTTGCCTTTAATCGAACTACTCTCCCAAGTAATCGCGCAATTTCCTGCGGATGGAAGGGTGCCGAAGGCGGCTTAATGCCTGGGCTTCGATCTGTCTTACCCGCTCGCGGGTGACGCCCATCTTACGGCCCACTTCTTCGAGGGTGTAGGCCTGACCGTCGAGCAAGCCATAGCGCAGTTGCAAAATGCGCACTTCACGCGGGGGCAGGCTGTTCAGCACTTCGCCGAGGTGTTCGCGCAGAAGATTGTACGTCGCTGTATCGTCGGGTGGTGGAGCCTCATCGTCTTCGATGAAGTCGCCCAACACCGAATCTTCTTCGTCATCTGTCGGTGTTTCCAGCGAAAGCGGGCGGCGTGCCACCTGGATCATGTTCTCCACTTTCTTGGGTGGTACATCCAGGGCTTCAGCCAGTTCTTCCACGCTCGGCTCGCGGCCCAGGCGCTGGGTCAATTGATGCTGGACGCGTAACAATTTGTTGATCTGGTCGCCCATATGAACCGGCACGCGGATGGTGCGTCCCTGGTCTGCAATGGCACGGGTCACGGCCTGGCGGATCCACCAGGTTGCATAGGTCGAGAACTTATGGCCGCGGCGATAATCGAATTTCTTCGTTGCGCGGATTAGACCAATATTGCCTTCCTGGATCAGGTCAAGGAAAGGCACACCGCGCCCCATATATTTCTTGGCAACCGAAATGACAAGGCGTGAGTTGGCGGTAATCAAATGTTCACGGGCTGCCCAGCCGTCTTCGATGTGACGACGTAGTTCGAGCCGTCGTTTTGGAGTAGCGCTGCCGTGGGCAAGTTCTTCCCGTGCCGACCGCCCGCGTTCGATGCGTTGAGCCAACTGCACTTCTTCTGTGGCCGTTAACAATGGAACACGGCTGACCTCTTTGAGGTACAGGCCGATCGTATCATCCGTATCAATGTTCGCGAGATAATCATCGAGCGCGAGATCCGGCTCGGGCTCGGCTTCTCCGCTTTCCTCCACAGCCACCAATTCATCTTCGGTGGGCTCGGGCATCATATTATCTTCCACAAATGGAATGCCCGCGCTTAAGAGTGCGGAAAAGGCTTCTTCCAGTTGTTCCACATCCTGTTCGGCTTCAGGGAAGAAGTGAAGAATGTCATCCAGGGTCACAAAGGATTTTTGCCGGCCCAGTTCGATCAGCCGCGCAATTGCAGAAAACTCTTCTTCTTCGTCGTCGCCTATCAAGATCTTATCTACATCCATGCGCTCATCCAACTTTCAATAGTATTTGTCTTACAAGTGCCAAAATTAGAATACACGTTTTTTTTTCGAAAAGCAATAGGTTTTCACCTATCAGATGCCTTGCAATGCTTCTGTATTACTACCAAGTGAGAGGCAGGGGATGTCCCTGCCTCTCGTCTTTTTAGGGGGTCGGAGTCACTTCCGGCGTGGGGGAAGTTTCCGTTGCAGGAACAGCCGTCTCCGTGGGAAGAGGCGTGGATGTCGCCGTTGGGATGGGTGTGGGGGTATTGAGGTAGGGCGGAGTCGTCACCAGAGTCGTGAGCGCTTCAATACCGGCCCGCTGCACACTATACATGTTATCTTTATCAACACGTACATAATACCCATTCTCGCTGGGTGTGATATCGCCCACTTCTACGGTGGAGGTCTTCCCATCCTCGAACACAAGTGTGATGGTGTAGGCAGGGTCATCGAGCCCAAAGATGGCAGGGTCGGATGTATGAGGAATGGTCTCTGAGATCGCAAGGGCAGTAACCTGAGATGCTGCCGCCTCCGCCGCCGCCGTGTCTGCATCAACCTCTTCAGGCAGAGTCATCACCCAGGCTTTTTCTGCATTCCGCTCGATCTTGACCGCATCGCCTTCCTTGGGTTTGATTTCAAGGCTTGTGACCACCTTTGTCCCGTCAAAGACAAACGTCTGCACTTCACCAGGAGTGGGAGTGGCATTGGCCGTTTCTTCTGCGTTGCGATTCATAAAGAAGACAGTGGCCACCAACGCGATGAGAAGGGCCAGTGTTACCAGGGTGGCTGTACTAAACAGCGGTTTGGCTGGCCGTGAAGAAACGCTCGGTGCGGTTTGTTGTTGCGCCCGTGAAGAACGTGTTGTGCTTCTGGTACTTTTGGTGGTGCGGGTTGTCGTTGATTTGCTTTTAGTTGTTTTCGGCGCCATTCTTTAACCTCGCTTGCGGCGTGCGATCCAGGCTGAAATCCCGAAGAAGACAACCATGCCCGGAATGATCAACGACAGGATGAGCACGATCAAAACGAACTGCCAGGTGGCGGTTGGCGCGACGAAGGTGCGCTCGGTACGCGTGCGGGTGGTCAGATTTAGAATATCTTCCTGTTCGGCTGCCCAGTCGATGGAATTGATGATGAAGTTGCCGTTACCATAGAAATCGAAGTTACCATCGATGGCAAAGAGTGAGTTACCGACCACAACCACGCGCCCCTTGGTGGCTGTGTTTTCACCAGCCGCCGCCAAATAAAGCGGACCCTGAACATCCGTCTCCGGGTCGAAGGCGGGCGATTCGTTTGAGGTGATATCGGTTTCGCCCCAGGAGTTTTCAGTCGTGCCGACCAGCCAGGTTTGGGTGATGTTTTCTTTGCTTTCACCGATCGTTATGCTGCGAGCCCGCGGCATGATAACGCTCAAGTTACTGGTCATGAGTTGGGTAATGGGGTGACTGTAGTTGATATTTGAGGAAATGGCTGCGAATGGATTCTGCGTGTTCACACCATCGATCACAACATCATTGTTGAGCGTAATGCCCCAATCACTGGTGAGATACTCGTTAAGCGGGTCCTTTGCATCGCCAAAATCTGTGAAGAAGAGCGGATCTTCCAGAACAACCAGAGAACCGCCGCCATCTACATAAGCTTTGAGCAGAGCAATTTCATCCTCGCTGACGGGTTTCTTTGGTCCGACGATGATAATGGCCTCTGCATCTTCGGGAATCTTGCGGTCTGTCAACAGATTGAGTACATTGACCGTGTAGTTCTTTTCTTCGAGGACAGTGACCACAGTATTAAAGGCCAGTTCACCACCGGGTTCGAGTGGAATTTCGCCATGACCTTGCAGGAAGTACACCACGCGCGAGCCGCCGCTGATGAGACGAATCATTGCCTTACCAAGGGCATCTTCACTGGCGAAATCTGCAATTTCTTTTGATTCACCCATTTGAAGCATAATCTTGCCGTCGCCAGTAACACCGGCTTCTTTTGCTGTCACCGGGTCAAGATCGGGATTAACGAAGGTGAAATCGAATTTGCCATTGCTATTGTTTTTGAACTTCTGCAAAAGCTCCTCGGTGCTGGTGCGGTTGAGGTCGGCTGTGTAGAAGGCGGTCGCTGTTACATTATCCGGCAGAGTGCCGAGGATTTGCAGGGTTTCAGGCGCAAGGGTATTGCTCAAGTCTGAGGTCATATCCCAGGGAGCTTTGAGCATGTTGGGATTTTTGTAAACGATGTAGTTGACGGCGATCAGAATGCCGACAAAAGCCAGGGCGAGGATCAGTGAATTGGAGCCGTAGCGTGCCTGGCGTCCAGTGAGGAAGCGGCGAATGCTGTCTGGGTCGAGCAATGCGTACGCGGCCAGGCCGACAATGATCAAGCCGATGCTGATTTGAAGGGCAAGCGTAACGCCATTCTTAATGCCGTCTCCCAGGCTAAACATTCCAATGCCATCGGTGAGGAACTTTGTTGAACCAAGCAAACCTGTGGAAATACAGGCAACCAAGGCAACGATCAGCCCGATGAATGCGTATTTTGCGTTGGGGTTTTTGTTTTTTCCGGCCATTAGCGCCATCTCCGAATTTCGATTGCCGTAGTGCCAACGAACAAGCCGAACGACACCAGGCTTAGGTAGTAGGCAAGCGCTCCAAGAGTGAACGTGCCGGAGTTGATCTGGTCAAAGTGATAATTAAGACTCAGGTAATTGAAGATTTCGCCGCTTTGAGGCAGAATACTCGCAGGCAGACCGATCATGAAATACAGCATGAACAGTGTGCCAAGTGTGACAAAGAATGCCGCAAATTGATTGGTGAACAGAGCGGAGATGCCAACGCCTAGCGAAAGCATGGCTCCAGACACAAGGATCAGGCCAATATAGGAAGCGGCCACCAGTTTCCAGTCGATGCCTGGGGTGACGAAGTTGTTCAATACGATGGGGTAGACCAAAGTGACTAATAACACGGTCAGGATAAAGAGCATGGCTCCCAGCCATTTTCCGATGACCAGCTCTGCATCGCGCACTGGGGCGGTGAGCAATAGTTCGAGGGTTCCCATGCGGGCTTCATCTGAGAGCAGGCGCATGGTGAGCGCCGGGCAGAGGAAGACCATCAAGAAAACGAACAGGCCGTTGATGGGGGTGATATCCGGTGCAGGACCGCCGCCGAACATTCCCTGTTGGCTGTTGAAAAACAGGATCAGGCTCATATAAATGCCCATGGGCAAAAGCACCGCCAACATGATCACATATGCCAGCGGGCCGTTGAAATAATTATCGTATTCGCGTTTTGCGATTGTCCAAATATTTTTCATAAAAGTTCCCTCGCGCTAATTCTTGCCGCCGTTGGTGAGTTCCAGGAAGATCTCTTCGAGGCTCAGGCCGAGCGGGCGGAGTTCGAGCAGGTCGTAGCCCGAAGTAATAACCTGCTTGGCCACCTCTGGCCGCAGATCTTTGCCAGAAGCGAATTCGAATTCCACTGCGCCATCATCATGGGTTTCAACCTTGCGTACCCCTTTGACACTTTTGATGGTTTCAGCCAGTTCATCGGCTTCGCCGCGCACACGCACAACGACACGTTCAGCGCCAAGCAGGCGGGCCTGGAGGTTCTCTGTGGTATCTTCGGCGACGATCTTGCCCTTGTTGATGATCAATACACGGTCGCAGAGGTTTTGGGCTTCATTTAGGAGGTGGGTGGAGAGCAACACAGTGCGTTCCTTGCCGATCTCACGGATCAGTTCGCGTACTTCCACCACCTGGCCGGGGTCGAGGCCAATGGTAGGCTCATCGAGGATCAAGACTTCGGGACGGTGCAGGAGGGCCTGTGCCAGACCAACACGTTGTTTCATACCCTTGGACAGATTGCCAATGAAACCGTCGGCGCGGTCGATCAGGCCGACCATGTCCAACACTTCATCGACACGGTCTTCCACATTGGGAATATGGCGAAGTTCGCCCATATACTTTAAATAATCGAAAACGCCCATGTCATAATACAGGGGCACCGATTCGGGCAAATACCCGACCCGTTTGCGTACTTCCAGTGATTCTTCTACAACATCATACCCGGCAACAATGGCTTCGCCATCAGTGGGCGGCATATAGCCGGTCAGGATACGCATGGTGGTGGTCTTCCCCGCGCCGTTGGGACCTAAAAACCCTACAATTTCGCCCTGTTGGGCATCAAAATTAAGGTTGTGGATGGCGCGACGAGACCCATAGTCCTTTGTAAGACCGCTTACCTTTATCATTTATTCTCCTCACGGTGAATTTATATTATGGGATTATCGCAAAGAAAAGACACAGCCAACGGGGGCGGTGTCTTTTACTACCGCAGAATACTATACAATGGAAGAATAACCAAAGTCAAGCAGGTTGATAACTTCTAATCGAATACTAATCTGCTTTTCGAATCCGCTATAATTATGGCATGACCGAATTACTTTACCAAACCGATTCCTATCTCAAAGAATTCTCTGCCGTTGTCACCTTGGTGGACGCGCAAACTCGTACCATCGTTCTGGACCGCTCAGCCTTTTACCCTGGTGGGGGAGGCCAGCCCTGTGATTTTGGAATGCTCGAAGTGAATGGTCTTGCCTATCCTGTGGAAAAAGTGAAAAAACAAGGCGATGACGTCCTGCATTTTCTCGGCGGAAGTGAGCCGTTGCCTGCCCCCGGCTCCGCCTCACATGGGACCGTGGACTGGGTGCGGCGATACCAGCTGATGCGCACTCATACCGCTCTGCACATCCTATGCGGCGTCGTCTTTCGTGATTATGGTGCCAAGGTTACGGGCGGGGATATGGACCCGCTCAAGGGTCGGTTGGATTTCGAATTCGAAACCATGCGCGGTGAACTCGTCCGCGAGATAGAGATGGCGATCAACCATGAGGTAGGTCAAAGCCGTGAGATCAGGGTCAAGATTCTCCCAAGAGAGGAGGCGTTCCAAATCCCGGATCTAATTAGGACCAAGATCAATCTTCTTCCCGAAGGAATCCAACAAGTCCGCACCGTCGAGATCATTGGCCTTGACCTGCAAGCCGACGGCGGCACGCATGTGGCGAACACCTCCGAGGTTGGTACGATCAAAATTGTAGATTATAAAAGTAAGGGCGCCATCAATAAGCGTATTTATATTGAAGTGCAATAGCCCAAATAGGGGGATATTTGTTATGTGCAACACTGTATAATGGCTGTGATTTGGCGGTTGGTTCCGCCAAAAATACAAAAGGAGAATGCATTTATGAAGTCCAAAAAGTTTTCCATCCTTCTCGCGTTGATCGCCTTGATCGTGGCAAGTTTAGCATGCGGTGGTCCCACGGAACCGACCATGAGTAATGTACGCATGGCGAAGGATCAGGACGGCAATCAGCCTGCGACGACCTTCGGAGTGAGTGAGACGATTTTTGTGGTTGGCGACCTGGCGGCAATGCAGGTCGGAAATACAGTGGAGACCCGCTGGTTTACCGACAATGTTGACGGATATGATCCCAACTTCCTGATTGACAGTTCTTCGCTGACAATTGACACCGCGAATACGGATTATTTCTACTTTGAGTTTGCCGCACCGCCCGATGGCTGGCCGACGGGAACTTATAAAGTGGAAGTGTATCTCAACGGCACATTGAATACTGTGACACAATATACAGTTCAATAATTCATGCAAAAGAGAGCGGTCATCAGCAATGATGGCCGCTTTTCTATTGCTATATAAGTCACAGGCACAAATTATGCATTTTATCCTGTGAGAAATGCAATTTTTGATCGAGGGTATGATCGCTTGTTTCCATCGTCCACATGCGTTGATTTGGCGCATGAACAATCTTAACCCAAGGAGAGAGAATGGTTGTTTTACAAGAGTCAAAACAGAAACGTGTCTTTAATAATATTCTTGGCGCAATGGGGATGACCCCGCTTGTGCGTTTGGAGCGCATTGGCAGAGATTTGCCCGTGCCGCTTTACGCCAAGTTGGAGATCATGAACCCTGGCGGCTCGGTCAAAGACCGGGTGGGGGCAAATATCATTGAACAAGCAGAGAAGCGCGGCGAGCTCAAACCGGGCGGAACTGTCGTTGAAGCAACTTCTGGTAATACAGGTGTAGGGCTCGCCATTGCGGCTGCTTTGAAAGGCTACAAGACCATCTTCGTCATGCCAGACAAGATGAGCAACGAAAAGATTTTATTATTGCGTGCCTATGGCGCACGTGTGGTCATCACGCCGACGGCTGTTGCCCCGGAAGATCCACGCTCGTATTATGAAGTGGCGAAGAGACTCGTGCGCGAAACCCCCAATGCCATTTTGGCAAATCAATATCACAACCCCGATAACCCACAAACCCATGTCATGACCACGGGGCCTGAAATTTGGGAGCAGACCGATGGCAAAGTGACCGACGTCATCATTGGCATTGGCACAGGCGGAACCATCACTGGGGTGGGGCGTTACCTCAAATCTAAAAATCCGAACATCACCATCGTCGGCGTGGACATTGAAGGCTCGATTCTCACCGAGATCTGGCAGAATAACGGCAAGATTCCTGATGGTGCCTACCCCAAGACCTATAAAGTGGAAGGCATTGGCGAAGACTTTCTGCCCTCCACCATGGACATTCGCGTGGTCGATGCGATTGAACGTGCAGGAGATCGCGAATCATTTTTGTGGGCACGTCAACTCGTGCGGCAGGAGGGGATTTTCG
>DAOQPR010000011.1:0-18739 GCA_035333265.1 Anaerolineales bacterium | reverse complement strand
CAAACCACTTGGACATAGTTTCTCCTTGCCCAGTTGCTCTTGAACCGGCTGAAATAGGAAAGGCGAGAAGCAAGTCAATTATTTGAAATGGAATTCTTCCGGCAGTCGTTTGAACGCTTCTTCGCGGGTGATTTCGCCGTTATTGGCTTGCGCCATCACTTGAACATTATCGTCGCGCAATTTGAACATAGCCAACAACGGCAGCGAAAGCAAGGCGCCGACAATCGGGAAGATGGAATACATCAACCAGATGCCGTTGAGCGTCTCCGGCGATTGAACTGCGCCAGATCCTTCCACGAATCCAAAGTAAGCCAGACCTGCCATTGCCACCGTTGCAGAAAGTCCGTTCATTAATTTCGTGGCAAACGTCTGCAACGAGAACGTGACGCCTTCGGCGCGTTCGCCGGTTTTGAATGTGCCGTATTCGACGCAATCGGGCGTGAACATGAACATCAAGATGCCAGCCAGCGCCACGCCAATGCTGCGGAGAAGCAGGAGCGCCAGCAGGAGATTGTAATTTTCGTACCCGGCGAAATAGACGATCACGCTGAAAACAATTTGCCAGACGATGGAGAACGCATACAGGTTGAATTTGCCGAAGCGTTTGGCAAGCGCGGGCGTAAACCCGGCAAGCAGCACCATTGGGAGGATGGTAATTCCGAGAAGCGTAGTCGCCGCTTCAGCGCTGCCAAGATTATTGACCGCAAAAAATGGCGTAATCGTAAACGTGGAATTGGTCAAAAAGTAAACGACCATCGAGGCGTAAAAAATCAAGAGATACTTATTGCCTTTGAGGTATTTCCAAATCGCCTGCAGGGACGGCGCTTCCTCCTTGCGGCTGAGAATCCTTTCCTTTGCCAAGCCAGTAATCGGGAACATGGTTGCCACCCCGACGATTGCCAGACCGACCGCGGTGGGGAGCCAGCCGAATTGCGGATACAGCATGGGTACACCCAGGGCGATAATCAATGCACCAAACATACCGCCCAAACGCCCAATGGAAATCAAGACGGTGCGCTCCTGAATATTTTCGGTCATCGCAGTGGTCAGGGCGAAGATGGGCGCGTCACATAAGGTGTATGCCAAATCCCAAAGCAGGTAAGCAATTGCCGCCCAGGCAATTTTTCCTCCCAAGGACATCGAGACGGGCATGGCAAAAATCATGATGGTTGTGATTGCAATGGGAAGCACTGATCCGCGCACCCAGGGCAGGAACTTACCGCTCTTGGGTTTGGAGCGGTCAATAATTACACCAAATAGTGGATCGTTGATCGCATCCCAGACTTTGGCAATCAGGAAAATTGTTGCCACTGCAGCGGCAGTAATACCCTGATCGGTTAAAAAGATTTGAAGAAAATTTAGGATCAAAATGTAGAAGACATTCTGTCCGAAGAAATAGAAACCAAATGCCGTACGTTCGGATTTTGAGGTTTGAAAATTGATGGGGGGATTGCCTGCTTGCGCTGCCATTTGTTCCTCCGATTGTGTGAGAAATTGGGACGCTGGACTGACAGGTTTGATTGTATCATTTCTACCTAACTTGCGCTAGGTAAGTAATGTAAAAAGGTTATAATATGTTTATGGAAAAAAACAATAAGGCAACCAGGAAAAGACGAGAGCGGCGGGATCGCACCGAAGAAATTTTGGAAACGGCCGCCCGCCTTTTTAGCGAACATGGATTTCAAGGCACGACATTCTCGCTCATTGCCGAGGCCGTTCATCTGACCGAGCCTGGGGTCCTGCATTATTTCCCCAGCAAAATTCATTTGTTGCAAGGCGTTCTGGAATATCATGAACAAAAAAATGCCGAAAGATATCTGGGGTTACTTCAGGCAGAAAAGAAAAATGTTCCAGAACTATTCAGCCTCTTGGATGACCTCGTTGCCGAAAACGAGAAGGTACCCGGGCTGATTCAACTGTTCACCATTCTGGTCAGCGAAAGCATCCGCAGCGACCACCCTGCTCACGATTATTTTATCGAGCGCTACCGGCGCGTTAGGGAAGGCTATGTGAATGAGTTTTTTGGGGCAATCAAGGACACAATCCGCCCGGATGTCGACCTGAACGAACTGACAATTTTAATCATGGCGGTCATGGATGGTTTGCAAATCCAGTGGCTTCTTGACCCCAAAAAAGTGGATATGGTGGCGACATTCAAACTCTTTTCGAAAGTCATTGTTGGATATCTGGAAAAATAGCCAACTATTGGAACGAGCGAATTATTTCGCTGGACTTTATTTGTCGATTCAGAGAATCTAAAAGTTTCATCTGCACCAATGCAATCTTATCTGCCCGGCGGGATACATATCTGGTATACGGGTATAGTTCCGACCTCAAGATTTTTACTCCATTTCTGATAGTCAATCTGAATAACTGAGACCACTGGCAATTGCGAATCTGCAATTGACCCAAGCATGACGACACCGTTGCCCATCATCAGCATTGTGATATATTCCTGCCTGATGTCGCCCAAAACGGAAGAATACGAATGACCCCAACCAAGAAAATCCTCGTCACCGGCCCAACCGGTTATGTCGGCGGACGATTGATTCCGCGCCTGCTCGAAGCGGGGTATGACGTGCGCGTGCTAGCCCGAGATCCTTCGCGTTTGCAGGGCCGCCCTTGGCTGGACAGGGTGGAAGTAATACAAGCTGACGCGCTTGACCCCGCCAGTCTACCCGTTGCGCTGGAAGATGTCTCAACCGCTTATTACCTGATTCATGGACGTCAGGGCGGGAAAATCACTTCCGAGCGTGACTTGTCCGCCGCCCGCAACTTCGTCCGCTCTGCCGAAAAAGCTAACTTGGAACGAATCATTTACTTGGGCGAACTGGTTGACCCAACCGCCAAACTCTCGCCTTACCTGCGTTCCCGCCACGAAACCGGCTACATCCTGCGCCAGGGTCGTGTGCCGGTAACCGAGTTTCGGGCTGGTATGATTATCGGCTCGGGCAGTGTGCTATTTGAAATGGTGCGCTACCTGGCTGAATTACAGCCGGTTTTCATTTGCCCGAGTTGGTTTCTCTCCCAGGCTCAGCCGATTGCCATTCGTGATACGCTCAGTTATCTCGTTTCGGCGCTGGAGACACCCGAAAGTATTGGCAAACTCATCGAAATTGGCGGCGCGACCCAACTGACCTACGCTGATATGTTGCTCGGCTACTCAAAAGAGCGCGGATTCAAACGCTGGCTCATCCCGACCCCGATCTATGCACCGCGCCTTTCTGCTTACTGGATTCATATGGTCACGCCTGTTTCATACCAAGCCATTTTGCCGATGATTGAGGGCCTGCATATCGAAAGCCTTGTTCATGATGATCTGGCGAGAAAACTCTTTCCGACCATAGAACCGCTTGATTTCCAGACTGCCATGCGCTACACACTGGCCAAAATTGAAAACGGACAGGTCGAGACATCCTGGAGCGATGCCCTTGTCACCAGCGCCGGGGATATAAAGCCCTACCAGTTCAAACTGGAAGAAGGCATGTTCATGGAAAAGCGACAAATGCTGACCAATCTACCTGCCGAGTCTATCTTCCGTGCCTTTACGGGAATCGGCGGTGAGCGCGGTTGGCTGTACATGGACTGGGCTTGGTCCATTCGCGGCTGGATGGATAAGGCCATCATCGGTGTGGGATTGCGACGTGGACGGCGTCACCCTGACGAAATTCGCGCCGGGGAGTCGCTTGATTTCTGGCGGGTTGAATCGCTTACACCCAATCAATCCATGCGGTTACGAGCCGAGATGAAAGTCTCGGGCAAGGCTTGGCTCGAATTTCAGGTGACCCCGCAGGAAAACGGCAAAAATCTTTTTGTCCAGACGGCCTACTTCGCCCCGCGCGGCTTGCTTGGCTATTTATACTGGTACGCCGTATGGCCCTTCCACCTTTTTGTTTTTGATGGCATGTTGCGCAGACTGGTGGAAAGAGCCAGTGAAATCAGCAAACAGTAAACGTATGCGAAATTAAACACACTACCCATTTTGCCTGTAATTTCCATTTGTGCCAAATTGGTTCTCGCGCTAGCGGATCTGATATATACCCTCCCTGGAATTTTTTTTGATTGACAACAATTCGTAGTTGGTATAGAATACGCACGCTTTTTGGTCTTTTTGGAGAAATTACATGAAACTAACCCGCCGTCAGGAAACTTTCATCCACCGCTTGCTCGACCTGTATCGTGAACTGAATGGGCCGATCCATTATTCGGTACTGGCAGAACGGGTCGGCGTCAGTCCATTCACCGCATACGACATGCTACGCCTTCTCGAAGAGAAGGGCTTTGTGAATTCCGAATATCGGGTTGATTCGGACAAGCCGGTAGTCGGACGTTCCGAAGTGGTTTTTCTACCAACAGAACGCGCTCGTCAACTGTTCATGGAATTGGCCGGAGATGCCGATAAGGGGAACTGGGAGGAGGTAAAAGCGCAAATTTTGGGGAAAATTCAAGGAGGGGAGTTGCAGGAACACGTGCTGGCAGAGGAGATGTTGGCGCGCGTGCCGCCGGATGTACCCGATATACTGCGTTACTGCATCGAGGTCATGACCATCGTCATCCTGCGTCTTGGTAAAGGGGCGGGACGCCGGGTTCTGATTGAACACCTGCCCCAAATCATAGAGTGGAAGGGCACGGTCACCCGCTCCGGTTTGCTATTGCTGGGCGGCTTCGTGCTGGGGCTGCTGGCAAACGAGAGCAAAAGCGACGTGGAATGGAATCAATTGTTGCTCAAGCACATCCAACGCTACCAGTCTCTGATCATGGACATGGAACCTCATCTGTGTCGACGATTGGGCGACAGCATGAAAAATGTGTTTGCCCCGATTCTGAACACATAAAAATTTACTCAATTTTTTGGTCTTTTTGGAAAAATATGGACACAGTGATTGAAACCCTAAACCTTGTAAAACGTTATTCGACACAACCGCAGGACTCCCCTTCTGCCATTAATGCCATTGACATGAGCGTTGGAGCGGGACAACTGTATGGGCTTATCGGCCCGGATGGAGCAGGTAAAACCACACTTTTACGCATTCTTGCCACTGTGATGGAACCAACTTCCGGTTCTGCCCGCCTGGCAGGATTCGACACGGTCAAACAGGCTGAGGATGTGCGCGCCCGGCTTGGGTACATGCCACAAGCCTTCAGCCTGTATCCCGACCTGAGCGTCATGGAAAATCTGCGCTTCTTTGCCGACATCAATAACGTGCCGCGCGCAAAGCAGAAACCCCGCATTGATGAATTGCTGGAATTTGCCCGCCTGACGGATTTCACCACGCGGCGCAGCGAAAACCTTTCCGGGGGGATGCGCAAAAAACTTGCCCTAGCCTGTTCATTGATTCACGAGCCTGAAATTCTGTTATTGGATGAACCCACTACGGGCGTAGACCCGGTCTCCAGACGCGAATTGTGGCAATTGTTGGCAAAGGTGATTCAGCAGGGAGTGACCGTGCTGGTCAGCACGCCATACATGGATGAGGCAGAACGCTGCAAAACAGTGAGCATCATTTACCGGGGACACTTGTTGACCACCGGCGCGCCAGCGGAACTGGAACGGCAGATGCCCTTCCACATCATAGAAGTCAAAGCCCAACCGCGGAGAATCCTGCGCACAGTGGCAGATGGAACCAAAGGTGTAATTGGCTGGCGCGCTGTGGGCGACCGCTTGCGCCTGTTGGCGGAAAATCCAGGTGAAGTCATACCCCGCATCGAAAAAGCGTTAAACAAAGAAGGCGCCACCATCAGTATCCTGCGCGAAGCGCGCATGTTGATGGAGGATGTCTTTATTCATCTGGTTGAAAAACAGGAGTCTCGTGCATGAATGCAGAAAAAGCAGTTGAGGCAATCCAGTTAACCAAAACATTTGGGGATTTCACTGCCGTGGATCATGTCAGTTTTGAAATTCCAAAAGGGGAAATCTTTGGCTTGCTTGGTCCAAATGGAGCCGGAAAGACCACCACCATTCGCATGTTGTGCGGCATCCTCACACCTACCTCTGGTCATGCACGCGTGGCAGGTTACGACATCGCCAGTCAGCCGGAGGAAGTAAAGCAACGCATCGGGTACATGTCCCAAAAATTCGCCCTATATGATGATTTGACCGTGTATGAAAACCTGGATTTTTATGCCAACCTATACGGCGTGCCACGCGATAAAGTTAAAAAACGAATCGCCGAATTGATTGACATGGCAGGTTTACATGAACATCAAAAGCAACTCACCAGCGATCTCTCCGGCGCATGGAGACAGAGGCTGGCGCTGTCCTGCGCCATTGTGCATGAACCCCCCATGCTCTTCCTGGACGAACCAACCGCCGGGGTGGACCCGGTCTCGCGGCGCGAGTTTTGGGAAATGATCTACCGCCTCGCAGGAGAAGGCGTCAGTGTACTGGCAACCACGCATTACATGGATGAAGCCGAATTTTGCAATGTGATCGGAATGATGTACCGCTCGCGCTTGATCGCGCTGAACGATCCGGATTCTCTCAAAGAGGAAATGAAAGGAGACCTCTTCGAGGTGGATTGCAGCGATCCCGCGCGCGGGGAACAAATCATAAAGGATCTGCCAATCACCAGGGATGTGGCGGTACATGGCGTTTTGCTGCACGTTCTGGTGGATTCAGAAAAAGACAGACGCGGGCTGGAAAAAGCGCTGCAATCGGGTGGCATCATCGTGGAACGGATCGAACACATTCTCCCCTCCCTGGAAGATGTGTTCATATCCCTGGTTGAGAAGGAAAATCGCTCGCGAGTACGGGCGCATATCGAATAAGGAGATTGACATGGGACAAGGTTTTCGCCGCATGGCGACAATGGTTCGCAAGGAATGGTTGCATATCATCCGTGACCCGCGCACACTGGGACTGGTGATCATCATGCCCGTTATGATGCTGATCTTGATGGGATACGCGGTTGCCAACGATGTGGAGGATATCCCCCTGGCAGTGGCTGACCTGTCACATTCGGATGCCAGCCGCCTGCTGGTGGATAAGTACACCGCGAGCGGGTTTTATATGGTTACATACGCCGTCCAAAGCGAGGATGATATTTTGAAATTACTTGATTCTGGAGCGGTCAAGGCAGGATTGTATATCCCGGAAGATTTCGGACGCAATCTCGATACAGGCGGCACGGGAACCATTCAGTTCTATATTGACGGTTCGGACCCCAGCGTGGCACAGACCGCCCAACTGGCGGCGGAAACCATCAGTCAGGCCGCCTCTCAAGATATTCTCATTCAACGCCTGGAGCGCGGCGGCGCCGGCATGACGCTCAGCCTGCCGGTGGATGCCCGTGTGCGCTATCTGTATAACCCGGATATGCGTCGAATGAACTTTATGATCCCTGGTTTGGTGGCTGTCATTCTGCAAATCCAAACCCTGTTACTGACAGCATTTGCCATTGTGCGTGAACGCGAGCAAGGCACACTGGAACAGTTGATCGTAACCCCTCTTCGTTCGTGGGAATTGATGTTGGGTAAGATTCTACCGTTTGTGCTGGTGGCTTTTCTGAATGTTGCCATGACTGTGGCGGTTGGCGCGATTTGGTTTGGGGTGGAAATTGCCGGCAGCGCCCTGTTGCTCGCCATATTGAGTCTGGTCTTCCTACTTGGTTCACTGGGACTTGGCGTGCTCATCTCGAACATCTCCAAGACCCAGATGCAAGCCATGTATATGGCATCGTTCATTATGCTGCCATCCTTCATCCTGGCTGGCCTGCTTTTTCCGCGCGAAAACATGCCCTGGCTGGCGTACTATACCGGCTATTTGCTGCCTGTCACTTACTTCCTGGAAATCGTGCGCGGCATCATGCTGAAGGGTGTGGGTTTTTTCACCTTATGGAACTCGATTTGGCCGATGGCGGTCTTCAGCATTTTGGTCTTTTTTGCCAGCGTCTTCATGTTCCATAAACGTCTCTAATATAAATTGAAATAATAAACACAACCCTCTTTGAATAAGGAGCTTCAAATGAAAAAATATTTCTCTTGGTCCATTGCGTCGGCAGTGGTCGTTCTTAGCCTCGTGTTAAGCAGTTGCGGAAGTTTCTCTTTGCAGAATGAAACGGATTTGCTTAATGCATCTGGCTCGATTTCTGCCCGTGAAGTAAGTATAGCTCCACAAATTGGTGGAGAAGTGATTTCCATCAGCGTGGAGGAAGGCGCGCAGGTGAAAAAAGGCGACGAGTTGTTCCGCCTGGATGATTCCCTGTTGAAAGCACAGCGTGACCAGGCAAGTGCAGCCGTCCAACTGGCTGAAGCGGCTCTAAATACAGCCCGGGCGCAGTACGAATTGACTCTGAATGCCGCACGTCAGCAGGACTTCCAAAACCGAGTATCAGGTTGGAACGCCTCCCAGAGTAGTGAATTCGAATTGCCCGTCTGGTATTTCAGCATAGATGAAAAGATCGGCTCAGCCAAAACAGAGGTGGATGCCGCCAGGACAGATCTCGACAAGGAAAAGGCAAACCTTGAAAAAGTTCTCAGCGACAGGGCTTCCCAGGAATTCCTGGATGCTGAGAAACGCGTTGCCGACGCACAGACGGCGTTTTTGATCGCCGAGCAAGTTCTCGAACAAGCCAAAGTCGCCCAGGATAATGAATACCTGCAAGATTTTGCCCAAGGACAGTACGACGCGGCAGAAACCGCCTTGAACTCTGCGCAGACGGACTACAAGCGTTTGTTGACCACACAGGCAGCCGCAGATGTGCTGGAAGCGCGCGCCCGTGTGAGGGTTGCTCAGGAACGCTACAACCGCGCTCTGGATTACTACAACTCGCTCTTGAGCGGCGATCAGTCTTTGCAAGTCCAGTCCGCAGAATCAGGGATGAAGCAGGCTGAAGCCGCTTTGGCGCAAGCCCAAGCCGCGTTAGCTTTGATTAAAGTGCAGATGGAAAAGTCTGTCATCCGCGCCCCAATGGATGGCGTGGTGCTGACCCGTAACCTCGAAACAGGTGAAACCGCTGCCCCCGGCGGCGTGGTGATGAAGATCGGGCATCTCCAGGAAGTGGAACTGGTGGTCTATATCCCTGAAACTGAATATGGCATGGTTCACCTCGGCGACACGGTTTCCATCACCGTTGATTCCTTCCCCGGTGAGACCTTCACCGGCAATGTAGTACATATTTCCGACCAGGCTGAGTTCACCCCGCGCAATGTGCAGACCGTCGAAGGCCGCCGCGCAACGGTCTACGCCGTGAAACTGAGCGTGCCCAACCCGGACCTGAAACTCAAGCCTGGTATGCCAGCCGATGTAACTTTCGAGCCTGTGCGCTAAGCACAGATTCAACCCAAAGGAGAATGACCATGTCTCAAAAGAACCAGAAAGTTGCCGTCGTGACCGACGGCGCCTCGTCTCTGACCCCGGCGCAGGGATTGGAATATGGGATTCACGTTGCGCCTGTGTACGTCAATTTTTCCGATAAGACGTACCAGGCCGGCGTTGACCTGGACGCAGGCGAATTCTATCGCCTGCTACGCGCAAGCAAGCAACTCCCGACTACTGCCCAGCCGACCGCCCAGGATTTTCTCCGCCTGTACACCGATCTTGCCAAACAGGCGGAGGCGATTGTGACCGTGGTCATCTCGCATCACATGAGCGCTACGCTTCAATCAGCCCTGGCTGCGCAGGAACAGTTCTCGGAAGTCCCCGTGCATATCATCGATTCCGAGTCCGTTTCTCACGGACTGGGGTTGCAGGCCATCGCTGCTGCCCGCGCCGCGGCGGAAGGGAAGAGCGCCCAAGAGGTGGTTCAGCTGGTGGAACAGATCAAGAAAAATCTGAATGTGATGTTCACTGTGGAAACGCTTGAATACCTGCACAAAGGCGGGCGCATCGGCGGCGCGACGGCCTTTCTGGGTTCGGCATTGAGCATCAAGCCGATCCTCTACATTAAGGACGGGCGCATCGAGCCATTGGAACGCCAGCGAACCCGCAAGCGTTCGGTTGCCCGCGTCTTGGAACTGGTAGAGGAACGCGCCGGTTCTTCCGTAATTCATGCAGCCATCCTGCACTGCGATGTACCCGAGGAAGCGCGGGAATTGGGTGAACAGGTAAAAGCGCGCTTTCATTGCACCGAACTCATAACGGTGGATGCGGGCCCGGTCATCGGCACGCACGCCGGTCCCGGCACGCTGGGAGTTGCTTTTTACACACTTTGAAATGACTGCCACTTCTTTCATCTCCCGAGTTGTACTCGTCACAGACAGCGTAGCCCAAGCGCCAACCGAACTCACGCGGCAGTTGGCATTAACGTGGTTCTTTAGATCAAGGCGCATACCGAAGGCTTCACTTTGATAGCGCCCTCCGCCTGTTTCCTTCTGGAGAACATCTGGTTCATTCCCGTGGCGATCATCATCAGCGCTTGTTTTACATATCTCTGGTATGCCTACATGGAATACAAGTGGCCGTTTCGCACGCTACGGCGCTGGTAACTTGCTTTTCGTTGAGCCGTGAGCAAAGCATGGGTACTACTATTGGACTTAACTTTTTCCCTGGATGAACCTGTGGCTGCTTCTCGTCCTGTCGCTCGTTTTGTACTGGTATCTGGAACGGCAGAAAAGGAAGCATTAGCGATGTGCGGGTATGGGAAGGAATTCTGACTATGAAATGGTTATTGCCGTTTGGCGTGATGCTGGCGCGCCGCTTCTCGCCCCAGGAATTGGTGGATTTGGCTGTGAAGGTCTGGCCGCAGGTCTGGCAGAAGATTCCGCCAGACCAACGGGTGAGTTTTTTGGCCAACGCCGCAGCCAAACACTTGGATGCACTGACTGCCGGGCTGAGCCGCCAAGACCGTGTTGCCTTGATGAATGCCCTTTTGCCCACTGTGGCGCGTGAATTTCCGCTCTCCGAGGTGGATTTTTTGAGCGCATTCGCCGCGCCGGGTGACCGCTACAACCCTGAAAATCTGGATGTGTAACTGATGAAAATTGCCTTAACGACCGATTCCTTTGTCGAGGGACAGGGCGGGGTTTCCACTGCGGTGGCTGCGCTGGCTCGTAACCTGCGCCAGCGCGGGCATGAGGTCATGGTATACACCGCCGCCGACCCATCCCACGAACACAGCGACCTGGATGTTGTCGGCTTGCGCGCCCTGCGCTACGAACGCCTTCCGGGCGGGCGGGCCCCAATGGCCCCGATCTCGCTGGTGCAGGAACTCGCTGATTTTCACCCCGCTGTGATCCACAATCACTCGATGGGAAGCATGGGACTCCAGTCCCTGGCCGCGGCGCGCTTATTGGGCATTCCCATTCTGGGAACCTGTCACGTTTTTCTGGCCGGATTTCTCAAATACGCTCCAATTTCCCTGGATGGCGTACCTCTCACGAAGGATCTTGCCTGGCGATATACCACCACCTTTTTCAACCACTTTCCGTTAATTACCACACCTTCTGCCGCCATGCAGCACGAGCTGGTGGCCAATGGACTGAAAGTGCCGGTAACCGTCATCTCCAACGGTGTGGACACCGATCTCTTCAGTCCCGCGTCAAGGGTGGGGGACGATGCCTCTCGCCAGCCCGTTGTGCTTCATGTAGGCCGGTTGGGGTACGAGAAACGCATTGATCTGGTCATTCGTGCCTTCTTTAGACTGGCAAAAGATTTTCCGAAAGCGCGCTTGATGATCGTCGGTGATGGACCGGAAAGAGCAAACTTACAGGCAAGTGTTAACGAATCAGGGCTATCCAGGCAGGTGGATTTTGTCGGCGCTGTCCCTCACTCTCAACTCCCCGCGGTCTATTCGCAAGCCGACATTTTTGTTACCGCCTCGACCATTGAGACACAGGGATTGGTCGTGTTGGAGGCGATGGCCAGCGGGTTGCCCATTGTGGGTGTGGATGCACTAGCGCTGCCGGAGTTGATCCATCACGAAGTTAACGGCTTGCTGGTCCCGCCAGAGGATGAAACAGCCTTTTCCCAGGCTACAGCGCGTTTGCTCTCTTCCGCAGACCTGCGCCGGGAAATGGGATGTGCTTCACGCCGTCTGGCTTTGGAACACAGCCTCCCTATCGTGGCTCAGGCCTATGAGGATTTATATCAGCAGGCCATGTTCCGGGTGCAGCCACCGTTATTTCCAAGGATTCCAAGAGAACTCGATCCGGCTGTGGCGTGGTCATCTTTCCGCGCTGAAGGGCAGGCTATCAAAGAGGCTGGCATGGAGAGATTCTGGGAGGTCAACAAGGCTTTACAGAATTGGGCATGGTTTCGCTTAAAGGCATTTGCACCGGTTGTCGAACAGGTGCGCAATGGGTTGCCGAAGCAATGGAGGTAATTGAGGATCGTCGTGAACAGATTTTTTACCAGGATGAAACTGAGCCTGCAACGTAAACCGCGTCTTGGCTTGGCGCTGAGCGGCGGAGGCGCTCGCGGTCTGGCGCATATTGGTGCGCTTAGGGCTTTGGAAAAAGCCGGCATCCAGCCAGATTATCTGGCCGGCACCAGTATGGGTGGCGTGATCGCTGCCGCGTATGCCGCTGGGCTGAAGCCAGACGAGATCGAACAGATAGCCGCCGACACTTCTCAAACGCGCAATCTCCTTCGTCTGGCCGACCTATCCCTTCCCCAGCAGGGAATCTTCCGCGGCGAGCGTTTGTTGGCTTTCTTTGAAGAACATCTTCATGGATGCACCTTCGACCAATTGCAACTCCCTCTTACGCTGATTGCCGTGGATTTGAATACAGGACAGGAAGTCCGTTTACGGGAAGGTTCGGTGGCTCAGGCATTACGAGCCACTGTTTCCATTCCCGGTCTGATAGCGCCAGTCGTACAGGATGGCATGCGTCTGGTGGATGGCGGCCTGTTAAATAACCTGCCTGTAGATACGGTGCGCGAAATGGGAGCCGATGTTGTTCTGGGAGTTGATGTGGATTGGCAAAACGATTCAAACTGGCAGACTCTCGCCCACCTGAAGCCCATTTCCAGTATGATGGGTGGTTTGATCGCGACCCTCGGTGATTCACTCGACCTGTTGATCCGCCAGCAACGCGCATACAAATTGCAAAATGTTGCCCTCGAGTTCCTGGTCAGACCGAATATTCCAGAAGGGGTTACCATTTTGACCGGATATCATCGTGTCGCCGAACTCGTCGTTCGGGGCGAAGAGTCCATTAAGCCCATTTTGCCTGCATTGGAAGAGATGTTGCAGTCACACTGGGACTGGATCTTTATAGGACGTTCCCGTCATCGCCATCCCATTTCACATTTATCGGATCACTCACCATCATAGGAATGAATTATGTGGAATAAAAATCTCTGGTACGTAGGATTGTTTGCCGTTGCCATGGCTTATATCGAATCAGCAACCGTGGTTTACCTGCGCCGACTGTACAGCATCGGCGATCTAATGACCAGCCTGCCGCCCTTTGACCGGCAAATCGGAGCAATCGAAGTCGGCAGGGAACTCGCGACGCTGGCCATGCTGCTGACTGTGGGTTGGGCTGCGGGGAGGAAGTTTCAATCGCGGCTCGGGTTTGCCATCTTCGCTTTTGGCGTGTGGGATATTTTCTACTACTTCTGGCTCAAGGTTTTCATCAACTGGCCCAAGTCCTTGCTGGATATGGATATCCTATTCTTAATCCCGTTACCGTGGTGGGGTCCGGTGCTTGCGCCAGTCCTGATTGCCGCACTTATGGCGGTGGGCGGCGCGCGCGCTGTCGCGCTGGATGAGCGCGGGATCAAGGCGCGATTCGGACTCGCGCAGTGGTTGGCGCTGGGGAGCGGCATCCTGATTCTTTTGTACACCTTCATGGCGGATGCCCTGGCCGCCCTGCCAGCCGACACAGAAACTCTTACCCGCTTGAAACCCACTCCCTTTAACTGGCCGGTCTATCTGATTGGTTTTTGTCTGACCGTTTATGGGATATGGCAGGCGATCATCTCAAAGGAGCCAAAATGAAAGTTCGTTACCTCGGTCACTCGTGCGTTGAGATTACCGGCAAACATCACATCCTGATAGACCCTGATTTCACGCGTGACCCTTTGCCGGGCGTGGAATACATCTGCATCACCCACGCCCATAACGACCACATCCAGCGGGTGGCGGAAGTGCCAAGCGGGGTGGTGCTCGCCTCGCCTGATGTTTGCGAGATCGCGGCAGGACTGGGAGTCCCGCGCGAACGCCTGCGCCCCGTCCGTCCGGGTGAACAGGTGGAAAATATCCGCGTCCTACCTGGATACAGTCAGGCGAACGGAATGTTATACACACTGATGGTTTTGCTTTTCAAGCGTCGTATGCCAGAGCCAGCCGGCACCCCGCTTTCCTTCCTCGTCGAAGATGAAGCATCCCTTTTACATATTGGCGACGCGCACGAAGCCCCTCTGCCTGTACACCCCGATATTTTATGTCTGCCGTGGCGAACCACTCCTTTTCAAGCTGAACGATATAAAAGAACGCTTTTGCGGATGGCAAATGGATTCAGCCCGCGCTATATCCTGCCCATCCACCATGATTTACCCCATACCCAGGCGGATCCGCGTGAGATCGACGGGCGTGTAAACGCCGTTATGTTGGATGGTCATGGCTGGTATGGGTTTCAAAACAAAAAGAAACTGGAGTAGAAGGTTCTATCATGCCAATTCCCATTTTTCTGTTTTCTTATGTTCTTGGTTCCATTCCCTTTGGGCTGCTTTTGGTCCGCCTGTCAACCGGCAAGGATGTTCGTCAGATCGGAAGCGGACGGACGGGAACGACGAACACACTGCGTGCCGCCGGTCCTGCGATCGCTATATTGACGCTGCTCCTGGATGTGCTCAAGGGGGCCAGTGCAGTCTGGCTGGCTCGTTGGCTTTTTCCAGATAACACCTGGGTGGAAATTCTTGCGCCTGTAATGGTCATTTTGGGGCATAACTACTCCATTTTCCTTGCGGAACGCGACGAAAATGGGCGATTGCGTTTACGCGGCGGCGCAGGGGGCGCGCCTGCATTGGGCGGCGCGTTAGGCTTATGGCCGGGGAGTGTCCTAGTCTTGCTCCCGTTCATTGTATTGATCTATTTTGGCGTGGGGTATGCCTCTGTAACAACGATGACAGTTCCTCTCATTGCGACCCTATTATTTGCAGTACGGGCCTGGCTGGGATTCTCGCCCTGGCACTATGCAATCTATTGCCTGATTGCCGAGGTTTTCCTGCTCTGGGCTTTGCGTCCGAATATCCGCCTCTTGCTCGAAGGCAAAGAGCGTGGTGTTGGCTGGCGCGCGCGCAAGGTCGAAACAGGATCAATGAAAGATAAAGTATAAGTTCAGGCATCCCAAAATTGCGCCGAGCCAGACTTTAGAAGTGAATGCTTTGTGATCCTGCCATTCATGAAAATTGTCATCCAAGTCATTCTTTCATGTCTTATCAAGCACGAAAAAAATGTCGGATTGTGTATCCCTGCCTCGATTCCTTCTTCGTTTGACGACAGGATAGTTGGACCAGTAAGTCAAACCTACTAAAATTAGCCTTATTAAATAGCAACTGTCAATTTTCTACATCATAGCCGCAATCTTATTTGCCCAGAGTGGCATATATTTGTATATGGGTATAAGTTATGCAGAAGGACGTAGGTAGCATAAAATGGTCAAAACACAGGACACCTTGTCAAATGATTGGAAGGGTGTCCTGTGTTTTCAAACGTTATTAGCTCCAACAATCAAGCGACGAATCGCCTCCTGCAGCATCGAGACTGACGGACTACCCTTCAACCCTTCAGGCGTGACATAGACACGGCAACTGAGTGAATACGTGTCACGTTCTTCATTCCATAGATCAACGCCATCGATGCGGAAGGATGGCGAGCCCAGAAATTTCTTTCGTGCTGCGTCGTCGTTGTCCATTACCTGAACCAGTTCCACAGACTCATCCAGTTCATTTGCCTTTAAAGCAGCGTGAAGGTTATTCAAACCCGATTGCCACGATGGGCAACCGTCAAAGTAAAGCAGTTGTATTTTCTTATGAGACATTACTTTTCAACTCCGATCCAAACATGCTGATTGGATCCTGGAAAAACTTTTCGCCTTGATATTTGTCAGCAGGCACATGCAGGTTTGTGAGGCAAGGTTCCGTGAACAATACATAGCCTCGCCAGTCGACCGAAACAGACACGGCTTCCTTCCAACTGCGATTACGGACAAAAGTCGGATCCAGACCATATAGCACGGACTTATTCTGGACACTCGACAGAATATATTCGCCATAGTGGATCATGAATTTGAGGTCAAGGGCAGTAACATCCCGACAAGCAGCACAGTTGCAGGTAATGTGGTTGCTGATCTCGGTGAGATTTCCTTGGAACCCAACATAAGTGTCTTCAACGAGCTTGTACAGATTTTCGAAACGATGAATGCCTGCTTCTCGTACAAAGGCAAATACGGAATCAATATGAAAATCCTGCACATGAAAGACAGGCTCGATATTTCGAGCAACGCCCTCTAGCAGTTTTTGCAGGATTCCACCCGCATGTTCCAATTCGACCCGAGCAAGGTAGGAGGAGAATCCTGAAATGTCCGCCAGCAGGAAATAGCCGTATTGAGGTTTGGATGAATTCATATCTTGTGTCATACACACTCAACCATTCTTTTGTAAATACTGGCGTATCATCATAGCCACGGTCACGCCCTCGCCCGCCGCAGATGCCCCTATTTGGTGGAACCCACGCGCGCATCGCCTGCCGCACGTCTGATGACGTGCGGCAGGCGGGAGGAGAAGAAAACCGTCTGTTACAGCACCGTATATATCAACGCCACCACAACGCCGAAGATCATATGACCGACCAGCCCGCCTATGAAAGCCATGAGACCGCCGTTGTTCATCATCCACATACCTGGGGCTGGCACCGCGCCACTCTTGATCCCCGCGTGCATCATGGGAATCATCGCCATAATCACGCCGACAATCAGCCAGTGGACTGCGCCGAAGACCAGCCCGCCTGTCCAGGTGGCTGCGCCGATTCCCCTTGACCAGAGGAAGGCATAGATCAGGGCAAAAACCATGCCCATCATCAGATGCATCATCCAGCCTAACACAGGATTTGACTTTCCACTGAACATACTGCCCAATAAATCAACAATATCCATTTTGGGCAATCTCATACGAGGCGCCATCGTCAGCACAATTGAAAAAACAAGACTTGCAACAATCCCTGAAATCACAGCACTTAAGATATTCATGTTTGCTCCTTTTGGATTTGGTCTTATGCCCAATGGATAGTGAACCTGTAAAATCTCTTACGCTTATTCCGTTATTTGCAAACCTGCAAAGAAGTTGGTGAAACCAGTGTCTTGAAACAAAGAGGCGTCCAACGAGGATGCCTCTTTGTTTAGAAAACTTTTTCAAGTGTTCGGTCAATCATCTCACTGAGTTGATTGGGTATGGGAACGCGATCATCTGCGCGCACATCCTTTGAAGCTATTTCCTGTTGCGCAGACAGTAAGAACTCCTCGGTCTCTTGCAAATGGGCGGGGTGTGCCAAAATAAAACGTATCAGATTTGCGGCATCATCGAATTGCCCACGATGTACAAGGATGAAGACCATTCCCGACAATGTATCCAGCATATCCGGGACAAGGTCTGCGCTTCTTGCATGGTCAATGGCATGGCTGTAATGATACTTTGCCACATCGTATTCCCGCATCAGAACGGCAATGTGCCCAAGGTTGTTTTCGGCAATGGCAATGCCGCGCGTCATCCCCAATGCTGAAAATAATGTGCCTGCTTCGTAATAAAACGGTTTTGCTTCGGCTGGTTTGTTTTGAAGCCTGCGAATCTCGCCCAGGTTGAGCAGGGCACCCGCCATTGCATGACGGTCTCCGACTTGCTTGCCCAAAGCAAGACTCTCCTGTAGATATTTCTCCGCCTGCTCGTACTCGAAAAGCATGGTGTGGATGGTTCCCAACCGGTTCGAGGCAAGGATAATTCCCTTCTGATCTTTCAATTGAGAATACATCTGATAGGCTTCATAAAATGCCATTCGTGAGGATGGATATTCGCCAAGCGACATATTATTCAACCCATCAATGATGTGCAAACGGGCGGACACATCCCTGTCCGTGGCAGGGTTTTGCCCCAACACTTCGCGGGCATGCACCAGGTTCTCCAGCGAAAGACGGTAATTCCCTTGCACACGTTGAAGATCGGCAAGCAGCCCCAGCGCTAATGCATGTTTTCCTTTCAACTGCGACGCCCGTGCAAGTTCCAAGCCTGATTGAAGAAAACGACTGGATTCCTTATACTGACCCTTTTCGTACAAAATTTCCCCAACTTGTAAGAGCCCGTCTATCCGATTATGATCATTTACAGGCAGATCATTCAACAATTGCTCAAAAGCGGATACAAGTTCGGCGATTTTTTCGACTTCACCAACTTTGAGCAAATCTACAATAACCTGTTGGATTTTCTCCACAGATGTCCCATTCCCATCCATAATTTACCCTTCCATTTTTATATATCTTGCTACACCCCGGCTAAAACGATGCTTTCCAAAACCTTGTACTCATCGCGGCAATCCGGGCAGGTATCCAAATGCTGTTGTACCAGCGGCATGAGTTGACGTACATCCTCTCCCTGCGCGGCAAGTTCCGTAAATTCATCGAGCATGGCAAAGACCTCATCACAGGTTAGTTCAACATCCCGCGTCTGAGATAGCATCGCCATCATTTTCTTCATCTTTTCCGATTGCTTTTCAGCCATGTCCCCAGGAACAGACACGGCTTCTCCTTTCCGAGGGTTGGACAAGTCAGGACTGATTACGTTTTGGCGTGAAAAAAGCGTAACCAG
>DAOQPR010000010.1:0-19023 GCA_035333265.1 Anaerolineales bacterium | reverse complement strand
GGCAATTGCGATACAAATTGGGTATCACAGGCAATGCGCGCGGCCCCATCATGTACAATTGGGTTCCATTGGCAGATACCATTGACCTTGAACGCCCCAGCCTGCTGCCAGAAGCGCCCATCAATGATCCGCTCATGACCCTGCCCGCGTATTCGCCCAATGAAGCGCTCATGGCTATAGACATTGTCCGCGCAATTGGCAAGACGGCGAATGAATATGCCCTTGCCAGCGAAAATGTGGAACGCACTTATTACGAAGCAGTCTGCGAAGCAGAATTCGGCCCATTACCATCCCCATAACCCAGGAGGTTTCCATGTCTGACTGTATCTTTTGTAAGATCATCCAAGGCGATATTCCCAGCACAAATGTTTACAAAGACGAGCTCGTGACCGCTTTCCGCGATATTAACCCGGTAGCGCCCACCCATATTTTGATCGTCCCCAACAAACACATCGAATCGGTCAATGTATTGATCGCAGACGATGAGCCGCTCATCGGCAAATTGTTCACGATTGCCAAAGGGCTTGCGGAAAAGGAAGGCATTGCCGAGAACGGGTATCGCCTTGTCGTCAATACCGGAGCCGAGTCCGGTCAAACCATCTTCCACGTCCACCTGCATCTGATTGGCGGCAGGCAGATGAAAGCCATGGGGTAAAATCAGCGAAGCGATCAGCGCAAACGGGCTGGTCGCTTTTTTATGAATTATTTTCGTCATTGCGAGGGCATTCTTGTTCTTTGCCCGACCTGTGCCACGAAGTGGTAGGCAATCCCATCGTCACTGGGAGATTGCTTCGTCGCGAAGAGCACGCTTCTCGCAATGACGCAAGGAGAATCCATGCCCGAACGAGACATCTACCTGCTATCCCCGCGCGCGCTCAGCCCCGAGACCATTGCTGTAGCCTTTGCCAAAACTTCGCGTTCGCCCGAATCCTTCCGCGAGATCGCAGCAGAGTTGAGCGATGAATCCTCTGCAAAGTTTCACGAGAAGTGGGTCGTTGGCTACGGTCACGCTTCGGTTGCGGAACATGCCGTGTTACACATTGCTTTTGAAAATGTTTCCCGTGTCGCCATAGAGACCATCGAGGGAAACCGCCTTGCCTCCTACACCGAAAAATCCACACGCTATCAAAAATGGGGCATGGATGATTTCACCATCCCGCCTGAATTAGATGGGCATTCCCTGCGCGATGAATTTGTGGACACCGTGCGCCTCCTTTTCTCGACCTATGCTGAGTCGCTCGACCCGGTCAAGAATCTCATCGTTGAGCGTTCTCCGCGCCGCGATGGCGAAAGTGACGAGGCCTACGACCGCCGCATCCGCTCACAATACGTAGACCGCTGCCGCTTCCTGCTCCCTGCCGCTGCCAACGCCAACGTCGGCATGACCGCCAATGCACGCGTCATAGAAATGACCATCCGTAAGATGCTCTCGCACCCGCTCGCTGAAGTGCGTCAGATCGGCGAGAAATTGAAGGAAGTTTCCAAAGGTGAAACACCGACCCTGGTCAAGTATGCGGATGCGAATGAGTATGTGATGGAGACAGTGAAGGATTTGGAGAATAGAGAATGGGGAATAATGAATAGTTCACCGGATTGGTGTTCGCTGATTGATTACGACAAAGATGGCGAAAATAAAATCCTTGCGGCGGCGATCTTTCGATTCGATGAAGTGGCATATACCGACGCGCTCAAATATGTGAAATCTTTAAGTCAAAGTGAAAAAGAATCCCTTGCCGAAACTCTGCTCGGCAAACTCGGCAAGTACGACACTCCCCTGCGAGAACTGGAATACGCCAACTATACCTTCGACCTTGTGATGGACCAGGGCGCGTATGCTGAGTTCAAACGTCATCGCATAATGACGCAGACTCCGCAGCGGTTGACGACCAGGCTTGGGTTTACGACTCCGCTGCTGATAACAGAGGCAGGCTTCGGGTCGCGGTATGAGGCGGCAATGGAGGCGGCTAGTGCGATGTATGAAAAACTCCACGCCTTCCAGCCCGATGTTGCGCAATATATCGTCCCCAATGGATTCAATCGCCGTGTGCTGGCTCAATTCAATTTGCGCGAGGCGTTCGCATTCTGTCAATTAAGAACCGCCGCCAATGCACACTTCTCAATTCGGCGCGTGGCGCAAAAAATATTTGAAGATATTTCCAACGTCCACCCATTATTGTCGAAATACATGAAACTGCGTGAAGAGACCTGGCAAAGCGTGGAAGAAAATTATTTTTCGAAAATTTGACGTGTAGGCGACGGACTTGCCCCGTCCCATGTATACCCCATCTCTAAAACTAGACCTCTGAGGTTTTATAAACCTCAGAGGTCTTTGTTTAACCGCCGCTGATCGCGATCACAAAATGGACTTCGCTGTCTTCCCTTAATTTCTCGCGCATCTTCAAATGCGAGACCTGTCCATCCACCATCACCGAAATGTTCGGGCGGATTTTGTCTCCGTCACACAAGCGTTCCTTCACGCCGGGGAATTGTGTTTCGAAAGAAGTAATGGCTTCACGAACTGTGAGGCCTGTTACTTTAATGGATGTTTTCCCATGAGCAAGGTCACGAATCGGGGCAGGAATGAAGAGAATAGGCATATGTTTTTCGCTGATCACTTCTTCATTGTCTCCACTACCTTGGCTGGTGACATGGGCAATTCCGTCATCCTTGCACCGACGGCGCGATAGATCGCATTCGCAAGCGCGGCAGGCGGCGGGACGATCGGTACTTCACCAACTCCTTTTGCTCCAAAGGGATGATTGGGGTTGCCGACCTCAACCAGAATGGTTTCGATCATCGGCAAATCCAATGTAACGGGCATACGGTAATCCAGCAGACTTGCGTTGAGCAATCGGCCCTGCTCATCGTAAAGATATTCCTCGTTCAATCCCCAACCGACCCCCTGCGCAACACCGCCTTGAATTTGGCTTTCCACATATGCGCGATGAATGGCTTTGCCCACATCCTGTGCAGCTGTATAGCGCAGGATCTGCACCTTGCCCGTATCAGGATCAACCTCCACATCCACTATGTGAACCGCGAATCCCGGAATATTCCCACCCGGTTGGACGGCCGCGCTGGCAACCACAGATCCGCCGGTTTCATCAAGTTTCCCGGCCAGTTCTTTGAAGGTCATCGCTTTATCAGCGGAAGAAAAGACTCCGCTCTCAAATTGGACGGTATCCTGTTCAACCTCCCAAAAAATGGCTGCTCGCTCCTTTAATTTCTCGATCAGTCCTTTGGCGGTTTCTATCACGGCCCAGCCAGTTGCGAAGGTCGTGCGACTGCCATACGTCCCTTCAGTGTAGCCGACCGAGTTTGTGTCAGCAACAACCGGGCGCACATCTTCGGCAGAAATACCCAGGGTTTCTGCAAGTTGCATGGCAAGTGAGGTGCGCGAGCCGCCGATGTCCACCGAGCCTTCGAGCAGGTTCACGGTCCCGTCGTTGTTCACGCTGGCAGATGCGGAGGATTTTCCGCCATAGTTGAACCAAAAACCTCCAGCAACGCCGCGACCCCTATTCGGTCCGGAAAGAGGCGCGTTGTAATGATCCGATTCTTTCACAGCCTGGAGAGTCTCTAAATATCCAATGCGATGGAAGGCAGCGCCATCAATGCGCCGATCTCCCTCTTTTACACCGTTGAGCAGGCGAAACTCAAGCGGATCCATGCCGAGTTTTTCGGCAAGTTCATCCATGACGGTTTCCGCGGCAAAGGCAGCATTGGTCCCACCGGGCGCACGATACGCCGCAGTCCGCGGCTTGTTGACTACAACATCATAGCCATCAACCCGTCCATTTGTAATGTTGTATGGCGCAAAGAGCACTTCCATCGCTCCGCCAACCGGCGAACCGGGGTATGCACCCGCTTCATACATTAATACAGCTACAGCCGCTGTGATCTTGCCTTGCTCATCAACGCCAACTTTAACCTTGATGTATGAGCCGGAAGTCGGACCCGTTGCCGCCAACACATCGGCGCGACTCATGGTCAACTTGACGGGGCGGTATCCGCTCTTCTTGGAAAGCAACACGGCAAGCGGTTCGAGATACACGCCATTCTTGCCGCCAAACCCGCCGCCGATCTCCATTGGGATGACACGAATATTTGAAACGGGTATCTCAAGAATTTCCGCCACCTGCTCACGCACACCGAACGATCCCTGCGTGCTGCACCAGATCGTCACCTGCCCGTCAGGGTTGTATTGGGCCGTTCCGTTTTGCGGTTCAATGTATCCCTGATGCACCATCTTGGTCTTGAACTCGCGCTCGACGATAAATTTTGCTTCGTTAAACCCTTTTTCGACGTCGCCGTTTTCATTATGCCCATGCCATGCCACATTGGTTGGCGTATCGCCTTTTTTGCCGAACTCATCGGTTCGCAGATCATCGAGGAGAATTGGAGAATCCGGCTCCATGGCTTTTTGCACATCCAAAACCGGAGGCAACACCTCATACTCGACTCTGATTAAATTCAGCGCCTCCTGCGCGACGTGGGAGTTGGTCGCTGCTACGGCAGCTACGGCGTGCCCGAAGTAAAGGACTTTGTCGCGTGCCAGCACGTTATTACTTTGATGGCGGCGGTTGATAACGCTTTCTCCCAGCTCAACCAATTTACTTTCAAGGTCGGGGAAATCTTTCGCCGTGATGACGGCATGAACACCGTGAAGTTTCTGCGCTTCGCTGGTGTCAATGGAAATAATCTTTGCATGAGCATGTGGACTACGCAACACCGCGCCATACAACATGCCCGGCAGGCGGATATCCGCTCCATACGCCGCGCGTCCTGTGACCTTATCCACACCATCGTGGCGGAGAGGCGATGTACCAATCACTTTATATTCGGCTGGTTTGTCTAAAGTTGCCATGGGTTACTCCTTAATTTTTTGGGACACGGACGCCACGGATTACACTGATTTTCACGGAAAGACCTCTTAAAAATTTCCGTGTGTTCCGTGGAATCCGTGTACAAAAAGGTCTTAACTATCTGCCGCATCCAGAACGGCTTTCACGATTCGGTCATAGCCCGTACAGCGGCACAGATTCCCGGCCAACCAGGCGCGGACTTCCTGCTCGCTTGGGTCTGGGTTCTGATCCAACAAGGCTTTACTCGCAACAATAAAGCCAGGCGTGCAATATCCGCACTGCAAGGCGGCGTGTTCGATAAATTTTTGCTGAAGGGGGTGAAGCCCCTCTGGCGTGGCAATCCCTTCAATAGTGGTAACGTTCCGTCCTTGAACTTCAACGGCAAATACAAGGCATGAATTGACCAGTTTGCCATCGAGAATGACATTACACGCGCCACAATTGCCGTTGTTACAACCCTCTTTTGCGCCAGTAAGGCCGATCGTCTCGCGCAAGACCTCCAATAAACTTTGTCTTGGCTCGCACAGGAATTCGGTCTCTTCGCCGTTGATGGTCGTTGTGATATGAACTTTATTCGCCATGATGTCCTCCAGCGCGTTCGATGGCGCCGTCCAATGCGCGTTCCGCCAAAACGGACGCCAAATGTTTGCGATGTTCTGCCGTTCCGCGCAGATCAGTGATCGGTTTGGCTATGGCTTGTGCCATGCGTGCAGCTTCCTTGATATTTGCGCGCGTGACAGGCTTCCCGGTGAGAAAAGCCCCGGCATCGGAAGCAAGCAGCGGCGTAGGTGCGACCGCGCCGAGGGCGATTCGGGCGGAGATGAAATGTTTTCCATCCTCATCCAAAACAACAGAAGCGCCTGCACCAACCACGGCAATATCCATTTCATTGCGCGGAATGAAGCGCAGGTAATGTGCGCCAAAATTTTCCCTGGGCAATGGAACGTTGATGAAGGATAAAAACTCTCCTTGTTGCAAAGCGTTCTTCCCGGGTGCGACACAAAACTCTTCGACGGGCAGTGTCCGTTCGCCATTTTGACCCACGATATGACACACAGCATTGTGAACGATAAGCGCTGGAATCGAATCTGCGGCGGGAGAGGCATTGCAAAGATTCCCACCTACGCTGGCGCGGCTTTGAATCTGTACACCGCCGATCAGTTGAATCCCATCCACCAGACCAGGGTAATGCTTAATCACATTTGCATCGGCACAAATCTCAAAACATGAGGCTGCCGCACCAAGGCGCAATCCATTTGTGGGGTCAAAATTTATTTGTGTAAGTTCTGGAATATTTTTGATATCGACAACAAGCTTTGCCGTGCGGCGACCTTCACGTAACTGCACGATCAAATCTGTGCCGCCCGCTAAAATTCGTGCATCCCCGTTTGTTCCTGCAAGAAGTTTGCTGACTTCCTCTGCGCTTTTGGGCGCAACATAATCGAATGATTGCATGGCACCTCCGATATTTGGGACAATGGATGTGATTATACCCTCCATACAACAAGACCTCCGAGGTCTTCGAGGCCTCGGAGGTCTATCCTGTTAATCGTCGTCTTCGTCTTTCTTCTTCACGCCAAAGGCCTCATCGATCTTTTCCATGATCTCCGGTGTGAGCTTTGACGCGATCTCAGCAGATTTCATGTTCTCGTGAACCTGCTCCACGCGGCTTGCTCCGGTAATGACGGTGCTCACAAAGGGATTCTTCAAACACCAGGCAATTGCCAGTTGCGCCACAGTGCCACCAAGTTCTTTAGCGATGGGTTCCAAGCCAGCAACCTTCGCCAATTTTTCTTGATTGGTAAGGCTACCATGCAACCATTCGTACCCCTTGAGCGCGCCCCTGCTATCGGCGGGAATGCCTTTGTTGTACTTGCCAGAGAGCAACCCAGAAGCCAGCGGGCTCCAAATGGTGCTGCCATAGCCATAGTCTCGATAAAAACGGACGTAATCGCCTTCGAGTCGTCCGCGCTCGAAGAGATTATATTGCGGCTGTTCGACCACCGGCTTATGCAAATGATGGCGTTCCGCAATTTGAATGGCTTCGACAATTTCAGAAGCCGCCCACTCCGACGTGCCCCAATAAATGGCCTTGCCCCATTCAATGATGTTGTGCATTGCCCAAACCGTTTCTTCGATGGGTGTGGTTTTGTCGGGACGGTGACAATAAATAAGATCGACATATTCCATATCGAGGCGTTTCAATGAGCCGTTGATTCCCTCAATCAGACGTTTGCGATTGAGCGTATTTCTCTCATTGATGCCTTCGTTCAAACCCCAATAGAATTTGGTCGAAACCAGATAACTTCCACGCCGCCAATTCAATTTCTTGAGCGCCGCACCCATCACCTCCTCAGACTTGCCGCCTGCGTACACTTCGGCATTGTCGAAGAAGTTCACACCATGTTCATATGCTGCGGCCATAATCTCCACCGCCGCGTCCACATCCACCTGGTTCTTGAACGTAACCCATGAGCCTATGGACAATTCACTTACTTGAATACCCGTTCTTCCCAAATGACGATACTGCATTGTTCCTCCAAAGATTTAGGTAGCGCAACATTTATATTGCAAGCGCAAGATATTGCAGATTAAGAAATTAACCGAGCATTCTCAACTCGCAAACTGAAGCTTGCGCTACTTTTGCACCATTATAATCACCACATGCGAAAACTTCTGCTTCTTGGCATCTTGCTCTCGGCGTGTGCAAACGCCGCCCTCCCTGCTCAAACCACAGACGTCATGCTTCAACCCTACCTTACTCAAACACCAGCCAGCACATCCTCACCAAATGTGCTGGTCATCCTCGAAACGCCTCAGCCCACCGCAACCCTCCAAATCTATATCGTTGAATCAGGCGACACCATCAGCGAGATCGCCGAAAAATTCAGGATTCCCCAATCAGATTTGATCGCGGCCAACCCGGATGTAAATCCGAACTCGCTCACCATCGGGCAGACTCTCTTCATCCCGGACCCATCCGCCCCCATTGCCGCCGCCTCCACTCCCACGCCTGTGCCTGCTCCTGTCACCCAGGCAAAGTGCCACCCCACAGCGGATTCCGGCCTGTGGTGCTTTGCACTCATTCAAAATAACTCTGCGAACTTGCTCGAAAATATCTCGGCACAAGTCACATTATTCGATGAAAACGGAAATCAGTTGGCAAGTCAAACCGCGTTCATGCCTTTGGATATTCTTCAACCGAATACTTCGATGCCAGTCTATGTATTCTTTGCGAACCAGCCTGCAAAGGCAATCCCCCAAGTCCAATTGATAAGCGCCATGCAAGGGAATGGCTCACTCTACCTGCCTGCAAAATTGGATACCACTGTGGCTCAAATAGATAGGGGAGGCAAATCTGCGCAGGTGAGCGGGCAGATTTATTTGCCTGCTGAATCAACCGCCGCAACCCAGGTATGGGTCGCGGCGATTGGGTACGATAAAAATGGAACCGTGGTTGGCCTGCGGCGTTGGGAGGGCGGAGCGCTCCAGCCTGGAGGTTCGCTTCACTTTGACTTTAGCGTAGCAAGCGTCGGCGGGGAGATCGAGGCGGTGGAGTTCGCGGTGCAGGCCAGATGAATTTCTTTCCTCTTTCTTCTTTTGTCCATCATAAAAGAAAGAGGAAAGAAGAAAGAATCATTTACCCTCAAGCCACATATATCGTTCCTTCGAAATCGAGATCGGGGTGAAGGTGAAGCCTTTAACGTAGGGCTGCACCAATTCGAATGAAAGCGAATGGGTGGTGAAGAGTACGGGCGCATCGTTTACGATGATCTTCTCTGCTTGCTGATACATTTCGATGCGTTTGGTTACATCCGGTTCGATGCGTGCGGCTTCGAGTAGGGCATCCAATTCAGGGTTGGAGTAGCCGCCCTGATTTTGCGGAACGCCGGTATGGAAGAGGACATCTGCAAAGTTTTCGGGGTCGGGGTAATCGGCGCACCAGCCGCCATCGAAGATCTGACCATGATTGCCGGAGAATATCTGCTGGTAGTAGAAGTTGAAATCGAGATTCTCCACTTTGATGGTCACGCCGAGATATTGCTGCCACATATCAGCCAATGCAGCGACATTGCCATCGACATACGTGCCAACCCCGGCGTTGGTGTAAATGATCTCAGGCAAACCTTCCGGTCCGCCATA
Source organism: Anaerolineales bacterium (assembly GCA_035333265.1). Classification (GTDB taxonomy): domain Bacteria; phylum Chloroflexota; class Anaerolineae; order Anaerolineales; family Villigracilaceae; genus Villigracilis. Next base: position 10,015 of record DAOQPR010000010.1, on the reverse strand, counting down.
TTTGGATTCGGCAAGTAGCTGGCGTGCCGCTTCCGGGTCGAAGGGCAGTCCTTCCAAATCGTAACTGAAGCCAGGCAATCCGGGGGGATACAATCCCTCGGCAGGCAGGGACAGGCCGCGATATAAAACTTCCACATAGCGTTCCCGGTCAAATGCCATGCTGAATGCCTTGCGAACGTTGACATCATCAAATGGCGGCTGGGTGGCATCGAAGACCACATACCCTGTACAAAGATTCACGCCAGTGACGAGGTTGGCATTCAAGGGTTCGGTGGGGTCGAGCATTCGTTCTGCAGAATATAAACCCACCCCGGCTATATCCACATCACCGGTTTCAAAAAGGCGCACATCATCACCGGCGTAAAGTTTGTAAACCACATATGGAATGGAAGGCGCGCCGAGATAAAAATCCTGATTGGCTTCGTACACGATGTATTCGTAGGATTTCCATGCGGTCAGTTTATAGGGACCAGTGCCATTGGGCTGACGCACCCATTGCTCACCCATCGCTACATTATCCTCATCGACAATAAAAGAAGTGGGGAAGGTTAGCTTCATCAGGAAGTAGGGTTTGGGCGCATCGATCGTGACCTGAAGCGTTTTGTCGTCGATGACTTTCAGGCCGCTGATGGTATCTGCCTGCCCCAGGTATTTCTCCCGCACACCGACAATGTCGCTGAGATAGGTAAGCACCGTATCAGACTGCAACTCCGGGCTGGCAGCACGTTCCCAGGAAAAGACCACATCCTGAGCGGTGACATCGCGCCCATCATGAAATTTGGCATTTGCGCGAATCTTGAACGTATAGATCGTCCCGTTGCCGCTTACCTCCCAGGTTTCGGCAAGATCAGGGATGACGTTTAAGTTCGGGTCAAGGGAGACCAGGCCGCTAAAGACAAGTTTGTCGCCTGCGCTGTAGGTGGTGGCGGGATCATAATCACGTAAGTTTGAAGATTCTCCTCCGCTGTAGACAATGGCCTGATCAAGCGGCGGCAGATCGGCTTGATAGGCCGAAACATTTTGAATGCTGGAGGTTAAGAAAAACGAGGATATGAACAGCAGGGTAAACACACCCAGCAAAAGTTTTTTCAGGTTAACCATTCTTGCCTCCTTTGCCTTTGTTGTTACGAAGCGCAACCCCTAATACAACCACCCCAATGATCAAAAGAAACAGGAGACAAAAACAGATCAAGGCAATCGTCAATACAACTGGCGGGCTGGATTGACCCGGCTGGCTTTCGGTCTGGTCATTGTTGCCTGATGATGAAGTAGGAATGGCTCCCGGAGTAGGTGTGAGCACCTGTGGAATGCCTGCAATGGGTACATAGGTAGGCACCTGGGTCGGGGTGGGTTGGGCAGTTGCCTCTGCCAATACCAACGGGGCAGCGCCCACTGATTCGCGCCAGGCTGCATCAAGGCCATCGGTATCTACACCGTACACTTCGGTCAGCGCTTCGTCAATGGGAACAGCATTGCTCAGATCCGTCAGCAGGCGATTCATCTTTTCCTGCCCATACGTCTCGACCATAAATTTGACCACACTATAGGACTGGGCATAGGAAAGATACGCTTTTTCTGGGATCTCGGAGAAACTGCCGCCCAGGGTGCGAACAGGGAACAGAGTATTGGCTTGAATCGCCTGGTCTAATTGGGCCTTCATATCCTTATCCAGGACGCCTTCGTTATATACGGCGAGGCCTTCATTCAACCAGGTGGGAATCGACCCAATACAGGTGAAGGCATTGCGGCCAACCAGGATATGGGTCAGTTCGTGGATGACTGTGTCCTTGTCCCACTCCGCATCCCCAGATACCCCCATGATGATGATACTAAAGTCGGAAAAGGCCTGGCCGCCGGTCCATTGCGGTTCATAGAGGACGGCGTCGCGCATTTCTTCATAACTTGGGTAAACATAAATATTCACTGGCACATCGGCGGTCATACCTGCCTGGGCCTTATTCAAGCGCAGGCCCTCCAGCCCGGCATCAAGCATGGTGCGGGCAAAATCTTCACTTTTGCCATAGTAATGGATGTTGACTTTGTCTTCAGACAGGGTTTTCCAGTCGTGTTGGTCATCAAGCCAGATGACCGTTTGAGTGTCACTGACGAACTCCTGACCAGTTTCGTCGGTATAACGCCAGCGCCACCAAATGGTGGTTCCCGGCGGCAGAGAGCCGCTTTGACGCATATCCCACGTCCATGAGACGTTTGTAGACGGCCCAGGGTTAACATCCGGGAATGCTTTGGCGATGACCTCGCCACAGGTCAACTGCTCGCTGCCATATTCCAGGGTAACGGCATTAATGGCTGCATTGGAATTAAGCGTGGCGGAAAATGTAACCGTGTTGGGAAAATCCAGGGTGGCTGAATCCGCCTCAACGTCGGCGTGAGGCGCAGCATGTACATGAGTTGGAAGAAGGAGTGTGACAAGCAATAAGATGAATATTGGGTATCGGGTTTGCATCAAAAATCCTCCGTAGGCTTTAACTATACCATCAAACATTAATCGTCATGGAGAAATAGGACAAAGTCACGTATGTTTCATGACATCCTTCTTCCCATAAACTCAGGCCTATTTAATCTCACCATGTAAAATGGACATAGATTGTTCAATTTAGCACTACTGATCCCTGGAGGCACCCATGAAAATCAATAAATTCGTCATCGGCGGCGTGCTGATTCTGGCGGCTGTCATTTATCTTATCGCTTCGTCCACACAGGCAAATGCAGAATATTTCATGACGGTCGACGAACTGAATGCGCAAGGCACGTCGGCCATCAACAAAAGCGTCCGTCTCTCCGGCGCTGTAATCGGTGATACGATCCAATATGACGCATCCACCTTGACGCTGACTTTTGAGATCGCTCATGTCCCCGGCGACAATGCCGATATTGAAGCGAAGGGCGGGTTGGCAACCGTCCTGCATGAGGCCGTGATCGACCCAAGCCGTTCGCGGGTAACCGTCGTCTATGAAGGGGTTATGCCCGACCTGCTGCGCAATGAAGCTCAAGCCATTATGACCGGCAAACTTGGCGAGGATGGCGTGTTCCACGCCGAGGAGCTTTTGCTCAAATGCCCCACAAAATACGAAGAAGCCGTGCCTGAACAGGCCGCAGCGAACTAACGAAATGACCTGATGGGTGTTCTATCCATCAGGTTTTATTTCCCTCAACACTCTCACTCCATACATTAGGAAGACAATATGCTTGCAGAATTTGGTTACGGCGTTTTACTGGTCAGCTTTATTGTTACACTCTATAGCGGGATCGCCGCAGTTTATGGCGTTCAGAAAAAATCAGGCACCCTGGTGGAAAGTGCAAGACGCGCTCAATTGTTGACGTTTCCTTTGTTGACGATTGCAGCTGGAACGTTGATCTATTTGCTGATCAACAATCACTTCGAGGTCTCTTTTGTATATGAGGTGACCAGCCGAAGTATGCCCACTTATTTAAAAGTAACCGCCTGGTGGGGCGGGCAAGCCGGGTCGCTTTTGTTCTGGGCCTGGCTGCTGGCGATGTTCACGTCGGCTGTTACCATCCGCAAATGGGATCGGGATATCGAGTTCCTGCCGTGGGTCATCGTGGTTTCGTCCATCACACTGGCATTTTTCCTGGGCATGGTGAACTTCTACGAAAACCCGTTTACCCGGTTCTGGCAGGTTAATGGAGAAGTAATGCCAAGTATGTTCGCTCCGGCAGGCGCGACTCTTTTCGCACCCGAAGATGGGCGTGGATTGAATCCGCTTCTGCGCCACCCGGGCATGGTCATTCACCCGCCCATGCTTTATCTTGGCTTTGTCTCTTTCGTGATCCCCTATGCCTTTGCAATGGCTGCGCTCATTACAGGTCGCACCGACGACCGTTGGATCCGTATTACCCGCCGCTGGACGTTATGGGCCTGGTTGTTCCTTTCGATGGGTCTCGTACTTGGCGGCCGCTGGGCGTATGATGTGCTCGGCTGGGGCGGATATTGGGGCTGGGACCCGGTTGAAATTGCAGCCTTCATGCCCTGGCTGACAGGGACCGCATTTTTGCACTCGGTCATGATCCAGGAAAAGCGCGGCTTGCTAAAACAATGGAATATGGTGCTGATCATTCTGACCTATGCCCTGGTCGTATTCGGCACCTTCCTCACCCGTTCTGGCGTGCTATCTTCGGTCCATGCCTTTGCCAATAGCCCTATTGGTCCAATGTTCATGGCTTTTGTCAGCCTGACCTTTATTGCCTCCATTGCCCTGCTCATCAAACGCTGGCCGGAACTTCGCAGTGAGACTGAAATGAAATCCCTGCTCTCACGCGAGGCCTTATTCCTTCTTAACAACCTGCTTTTTATGGGCATTCTCATTGTCTGCTTTTGGGGCGTGATCTCTCCCCTGGCATCGGAGCTTTTCACGGGCACAAAGATCACAGTTGGCCCTCCATATTATGAACGTGCTACAGGCCCGCTCTTTGCCGGTCTGCTTTTCCTGATGGCCGTTGCTCCGCTCTCTGCCTGGGGACATTCCACCGTACAGACATTGGGGAAGGCCCTGTGGAAATCAGCCCTCGCCGCCTCCATCGTGACCGTGGCGTTGGTCTTTACCTATACTAAAAACATCTACGCCCTAATCGGATTCTTCCTGATCGCACTCGTCCTGTTTGCCACCGTCCATGAATTTTGGCGCGGTGCGGTTGCCCGTCAAAAGACCCAGAATGAGAATCTCTTCACTGCCCTCGGACGGTTGATGGGACGCAACCGCCGCCGCTATGGCGGATACATCATCCACATCAGTATGGCATTGATGGCGATTGGCATTCTTGGAATTGAAATTTTCCAAGTTGAAACCCAGGGTACCGTTCCTCAGGGCGGCTCATTGGAACTGGCAGGATACCGTGTGGAATATAACGAGTTAGCCTCCTGGGATGACACTGACGCAGGCGTCAATTACACCCGTTCGGTCGTGGATATTTATGAGAATGGCGTCTATATCGGTCAACTCTATCCACGCATCGACTATTACTATGACTCTCAGCAAAATATGACCATCCCCGGTCAGCACGCCACACTCCGCGACGATCTCTATATCCTGCTCGTGGACTGGCAACCGGTCTCCAGCGACGGCGCAACCTTCAAAATTTATGTCAACCCGCTGGTCAATTGGTTGTGGATCGGCAGCCTGACCTTCCTATTGGGGTTGATCTTTGCTGCCTGGCCCGACAATGATCCTGCCGAGGAGCCTGTGCGCCGCAAGGTGAGCGCGGCCAATCGGCAAACGAGCGCGGCAGATTAATTCGTGATGCGTAATTCGTAAGGAGATTTTGATGAAACGACTTTTTGAAATTAGAACTTTACGTGTCACGTTTTACGTATTACTGTTCATTGCTTTAGCGTTCGCCACCTTCACCACTGCCTTCGCCCAGGACACCACCCCCACCGACGATGAAGTGAATGCAATCGCCAAGCAGTTATATTGCCCGGTGTGTGAGAATACACCGCTCGATGTTTGTCCCACCGAAGCCTGCCGCCAATGGCGCGAGTTGATCCGCCAGCAATTGGCCGAAGGCAAGACCGAGGAAGAGATCAAACAGTATTTTGTCGCAAATTACGGTGCGCGGGTATTATCCGAACCGCCGCGCACCGGGTTCAACTGGCTGGTATATATCCTGCCGCCGGTGTTCATCCTGGCAGGGGCCTTTTTCCTCTTTCGCTCGTTTCGAGAGTGGACAAAGCCCAGGGCTGTTGAAGCAGGCACCGGCGCGGAAACTGAGGCGGGCGCTTCTGTTTCAGAGGATGACTATATTGCCCGTCTCGAAGAAGAATTGAAAAAAAGAAAATAACAGCATCGGAGAATGTCAATGACGGAAACAACAACTTCCAAACGCAGTGTGCCGCTCTGGACCCAAATTTTTATTTGGGGTCTGTTGGTGGGCCTGCTCGCACTGGTGGGATTCGGTTTGAATCGCGCCAGCAACCCCATGGCCGAAGTGGGAAAGCCCGTCCCGAATTTCGACCTTGTTTATTATGAAGGATACGAACACAATGGTGTTGCAGAAATGAAACTTTCAGACCTGCGCGGCAAAGTGGTGCTCGTGAACATCTGGGCATCCTGGTGTAAGCCTTGTGAGCAGGAGGCGCCCGAACTGGAGCAGGCCTGGCAGTTATATAAAGATAGCGGCGATGTAGTCTTCGTTGGCGTGGATTATGTGGATACCCCCGAAGGCGCCTTTGGCTATCTAAAGAAGTTTTCCATTACCTTCCCGAATGCTCCCGATCTCGAGTCGAATATTTCAAGCATTTTGAACCGTCAGATGGGTGTACCCGAAACCTATTTGATCGATCGTGAAGGTGTTTTAAAACAGATCAAGATCGGGCCGTTCGCATCGGTGGAGGAAATTCAAGCCTTCATCGCCAGCGCAGAATAGGGGACTCTCATGGAACTAGGTTCAATCTTTCTCATCCTGGCACTCATTGTCATGGTGGGAGTCTATTTATACGCTCCCTTCACTTCACGCGGACGCCGTCTGGGCGTGAATGAGATGCACGAACTTTCATCGCTCAAGGCCGAACGCGACCGGATCATCAACTCACTTCAGGAACTCGATTTCGATTTCAATCTCGGCAAGATCCCCGCAACCGATTACCCCACCCAACGGGCTGAGTTGCTAAAAAAAGGCTCGGATATTTTACGCAAGCTTGATGAACTCGAACCGGCTCTTACCTCTGCGCGCGACGCAGAAACGCGAATCGAAAAAGCTGCCGCCGCCAAACGTGCCGATGCTTCAAGCAATGCGGCCGAACTCAACGATGACGAGATCGAAGCCATGCTGACCGCACGCCGCAAGCAATATAAAAGTAAGCCCGCCGGGTTTTGCCCATCCTGTGGGAAACCCGTCCTCACCATAGATAATTTTTGTCCTTCGTGCGGCAAGTCTTTGAAGTAAATAGTAATTAGAGATTGGTAATTACCATTCCCCAATTACCAATCTTTTCCACCGAGGATCTTCATGAAATTACGCCATCTCCTTCTTTTAGCAATTGGAACCATCCTTCTGGCCGCCTGCAATATGACCTTGGCAGCCGATGTCACCCCCCCGCCAGGGTACGTCCCTCCCACCCCTGTGCCCACCCTGGGACCGCTCTATCCCAACAGCGCCCCCAATATTGAAAACGGCAAAGTCATCTTTGCGGATAAATGCGCTCCCTGCCACGGCGATACCGGCCTGGGCAATGGCCCACAAAGCAAAGACCTGCCCGTCTCAGTGATCCCCATCGGCCTCCCGGAATTTGCGCGGGAAGCTGACCCCGCCAAATGGTATGCCACCGTTACACAAGGCAACCTCGAACGCTTCATGCCGCCATTCAACAGCCTCACAGACCAGGAACGCTGGGACGTTATCTCCTATGCACTTACCCTGCACACCACAGCAGACCAGGTGGAGCTCGGCAAGACACTCTTTGAAGAAAACTGCAAAGACTGTTCTAAAACCTTCAGCAATCTCGAAACAATGTCTGCCCTCTCTGAAGACGAACTCGTCGCCATGATCCGTGAAGGATCGGGAGATGTCCCTGCATTTGGAAGCGGCTTCAATGAAGATGAAGCGTACGCCGTCGCCGCCTACCTGCGCACCCTGACCTTCGCGCCTCCTGCCGCGCCGGTAGCTGTCGCTACAACCGAAACTTCCGTCAACACTGATGGGACACCTCTGGCTGAAGGTACTCCCCAGGCCAATGCAACGTCAGAAACACAAACCGCAGACAGCACCATAAGCGGCAAAGTCGATAATCGCGCCGGAGTCAATATCCCAGCCGATACCATGGTCACCCTGCGCGGTTTTGTACACGGAGCCGACCCCAGCGCTGGCCCCCAGGAATTTGTAAACCTTCAAGCCCCGCTCAACGCAGATGGTACCTATGAATTCCAGGTCGACCCATTGGTCGAGAATCAGATCTACCTAAGCGAAGTAGCGATCAATGGCTTCAACTACCAAACCGAATACGCCATCGTCCCCGCTGGAACCACCGATATGGTTCTCTCCGATATCATCGTCTACCCCACATCAGACGATTACAACGTACTCCGCGTTCAGGAACTTCAAATCTTCTTCGACCTTGCCAGCGACCAGGCGCAAATGTTTGCCGTGTATTCCTTTGTCAACGACACAGAAAATACCATCGTCATCGACATGGGCACCGATCAGAGCGTGCCTTTCATTAACTTCCCCGAAGGCTTCACCAGCCTTGGCTATGAAGCCGCGCAGGATAGCGCCGCCTTCGTTCCAACTGATAATGGGTTTGCCATTCCACCCAGTGCAACCCCCTATGGGTTGATCGCGTTTGCCTCGGTACCAAATGAGAAAGAGATCAAGGTCACTCAGAAGGCATTGCTTCCCGTTCATGCGGTTACCCTCTTCCTGCCGGAAGGCGTCACAGCCGAAGGATCAACTCTCACCGATCTGGGCGTTCAAAATCTGCAAGGCACCAACTTCCAGATGTATTCTGCCAGCGGAATCAACACCGGCGACTCATTTGAGTACACCCTCAAAGGAGCACCTGTTGGCACCACCGACTCCACCACAGACTTCACCCAAAACCAGACCGTATTGATCGGTGCAGGCGGTTTGGGACTGGCGCTCATCATCGCCGGGGTGTGGATGTACCTGCGTGACAAGAACAAGCAAACCGAAGAGAGCGATGAAGAAGACGAAGAATACGACGATACTGAATCCGTGATGGATGCCATTATCGCCCTGGACGACCTGCATCGCACCGGAAAGATCTCGGATGAAGCCTACAAAAAGCGCCGTGATGAATTGAAGGACGCATTGAAGAGGAAAGGCTGAGATGTAATGAGTGATGCGTAATCTGTAAAAAATTACGCATCACTCATTACGCATCACGGATTTCTATGATCGAAGTCAAAAAGCTCATCAAACGCTTTGGATTAAAGACCATACTGCGCGGTTTGGATTTTCACGTCGAACCCGGCGAGTTCGTGGCCCTGCTCGGACCCAACGGAGCCGGCAAGACGACCTTTCTACGCATTCTCGCCTCACTCTCCCGCCCCAGCCTGGGAAGTGTCAAAGTAGCTGGATACTCCCTTCCAAACGAATCGGCCAAAGTTCGCGCCCGGCTGGGAGTCGTCTCGCACATGCCTTTGCTCTACCCCGACCTGACCGCCGAAGAGAATCTGCAATTTTATGCACGTATGTACGGCCTTCAAAATCAGGCCATGCGCATCACCGAAGTCCTGAACATGGTCGGCCTCGAACACCGCCGCAGGGATCTGGTGCGCACATTTTCACGTGGAATGCAGCAGCGTCTCGCCATTGGACGCGCCATCCTGCACGACCCGGAAGTTGTCCTCTTCGACGAACCCTACACCGGCCTCGACCAGGATGCCTCCGAAATGTTGGATGATGTTCTGCGTTCCGTCGCCGCGAAGGGGCGCACTGTCGTCATGACCTCGCACGACCTCGCACGCGCCGAAGACCTAGCCACCCGTTTCGATGTACTGTCGCGTGGTGTCATCGCTGCCTCCGGCACTCGTGACGATTTCAAGAATTCGAATCTGCTTGATTTCTATAAGAAAGCATTGGAAGCATGAATTACGCATCACGTATTACGGATCACGTAATGCGTAAAACGTAAAGAACCCGCCCATGAATCAGCCCTCCCCCTCCTTCTTCAAAGCCATGCTGGCAATAGCCCACAAAGACCTGGCCGCCGAACTTCGCTCGCGTGAATTGCTCTCGGCCATGCTGGTCTTTTCCATGTTGGTCATTCTGATCTTCAACTTCGCCCTCGAATTGGATGTGGAAGTACGCCGCTCGGTCACTGCCGGAGTGTTGTGGACGACCTTTGCCTTCGCGGGCACGCTTGGTCTTAATCGTTCCATGGCTGTGGAGAAAGACCGCGGCTGCATGGATGGCCTTCTGTTGGCGCCGGTAGACCGCTCTGCGATATTTTTTGGAAAAGCCATCAGTAACCTGGCCTTCATGCTGATCGTGGAAGCCATTGTCATTCCATTGTATGCCT
>DAOQPR010000009.1:0-19288 GCA_035333265.1 Anaerolineales bacterium | reverse complement strand
GGGATGCACTACATCCTGCGTGATATGCCCAAGGGCGCTGACCCGCTTGGCCCTGAAAATGTGTTGACACTGTTTACCGGTGTGACGACGGGAGCTGCAATCTCTGGCCAAAGCCGCTTGAATGCGAATGCCAAATCGCCTATCAGTGGTGGAATTGGAGATTCGCAAAGCGGTGGTTTTTTCCCTGCTGAGTTGAAATTTGCAGGCTTCGATGGCATTGTGGTTAAGGGAAAATCCCCAAAGCCTGTGTATTTGGCGATTATGGAAGGCAAGACAGAATTGCGCGATGCAGGACATTTAATGGGAAAGATCTCGGGGGAAGTGGATGACATCTTGCATCAGGAAGTTGACCCGAAAGCTGAAATTTTGCAACATGGGATTGGCGCAGAAAATGGAGTGCTATATTCTTCGCTGGTTTCGATGTCTAATCGTCATAACGGGCGCACAGGGATGGGCCTGGTAATGGCATCCAAAAACTTAAAGGCTGTGGTCGTACGCGGCTCAAAGAAAGTTTCACTTGCGAACCAAAAGGCATTGACCGAATTGAATCGCATTGGCCCGAAGGCCATTCCTGAAAATGGCGATATGGATGGCCTGGCAAAATTTGGCACGGCCGTTGTAGTCCTTTTTAATAACACGATTGGTACTTTGCCGACCCGCAATTACAACGAAGGTCAGTTTGAGGGGTGTGACCCGATCAGTGGCGAAAAGATGGCAGAAACAGTTTTAAAAGAACGCGATACCTGTTATGCATGTGTGGTTAAATGCAAGCGAGTGGTTGAAATCAAGGATGGACCTTATCAGGTCGACCCGCGTTATGGCGGTCCGGAATATGAAACCCTTGGTACATTCGGATCGTACTGCGGAGTGGATGACCTTGCTGCTGTTTCACTGGCAAACCAGATCTGTAACGAATATGCTGTAGATACCATTGCCTGTGGTGCGACCATTGCATTTGCAATGGAATGCTATGAAAAAGGCATTATCACCAGGGAGCAAACGGAAGGCATCGATTTGAAATTTGGAAATGCTGACGCAATGATCCAGGTGCTGTATAAGATCGTGAAGGGTGAAGGAGAGCTTGGCAAAATACTCGGTATGGGGTCGGAGCGCGCAGCCAAGAAATGGGGGAATGGTGCCGAAGATTGTCTCATCACAGTCAAAGGTGCGGAAGCTCCAGCTCATATGCCACAAGCCAAGCGTTCGTTGGCGCTCGTGTATGCGGTCAATCCTTTTGGTGCCGATCACCAATCTTCAGAGCATGATCCATATTACGAAGAAGGTGTGGGTGATTTCAACCTGGATCGCCTCAAACAAATCGGGCTTGCTTCGCCGCAACCTGCTTATTCACTTACTGAGGAAAAAGTCCGCTTTGCTTATGAGACTGAGGTCTTTTACTCGATGCTGGACTCGGCGGAACTTTGTCAGTTTGTTTATGGCCCCACGTGGACACTGTACGACGGCAAGGATACGGTCAATATGATCAACTCGGTGACGGGTTGGGACATGACTCTCGACGAGTTGATGGAAGTTGGCCGTCGCCGCTTGAATCTCTTCCGTGTGTTCAATGCGCGCGAGGGACTGGCTCGCAATGCGGATAAACTGCCGAAGAAATTCTTCAAGCAACTGGCAGGCACCGGTCCGACAGCAGGTTTCGCTCTGACTCACGAGGAGGTTGATACTGCGATTGACACCTATTACAAGCTGGCAGGTTGGACGAACGATGGCGTTCCCACCCGTGAGACTCTCAAGAAACACGATGTCGAATGGGCTGCGGAATATCTTCCTGCATAGTGTGTGAAATGTAACGCATGATGACCGGGGATGGAGTGATCAAATCATTCCATCCCCTTTTTGGGCGGCAGTCTGTTGCGTACTACAAACAACGTTTTACGGGATACTTCAAATGACAATAAATCAACTCTTTCAAGATAACTTCCCCCACATGACTCCTGCGTGGAGCCGAATTTTCAATTTCGTAGCGGATCGTGCCGAGGGCGCATACATTTATACCGATGACGGTAAAAAACTGTTGGACTTTACCAGTGGCATCGGTGTGACCAACACCGGGCATTGTCACCCCAAAGTAGTGGAAGCGATTCGGGAGCAGGCGGGTCTTTTCCTTCACGCACAGGCAAACCTTGTCATCCATAAGCCGATGCTGCAATTGATCGAGGAACTTCGTAAGATCGTTCCACCTTCCATGGATAGTTTCTACTTTGCCAACTCTGGTGCAGAGGCTCTGGAGAATGCCGTCAAGATCGCCAAAGCTGCCACCGGCAGGCCAAATGTGATCGTCTTCAATGGTTCCTTCCACGGGCGCACACATGCCACCATGGCACTCACCACTTCCAAGACAGGCTATCGCACCGGTTTTGCGCCATTATTGGGCGGTATCTATGTTTCGCCATTCCCCTACGCCTTTCATCTAAAAATGACGGAGGAACAAGCCAGCCAATATGCGCTTGAGCAATTGGAATACCTGCTTGCTTCTCAAACAGCCCCAAGAGATACGGCTGCGATTCTCATCGAGTCGGTGTTGGGAGAAGGCGGTTATATTTTGCCGCCAGCTTCATTCATGAAAGGATTGCGCGAGATTTGTGATAAGCATGGCATCCTGCTCATTTTCGATGAAGTGCAATCGGGCTTTGGCCGGACAGGAAAGTGGTTTGCATTGGAACATTTTGGGGTTGTGCCAGATATTATTACCGCTGCCAAGGGAATCGCCTCTGGTATGCCCCTCTCAGCTGTGTTCAGCCGTACAGACATCATGAAGAAACTTGATGTCGGCTCGATCGGCGGAACCTATGGCGGGAATGCAGTCGCATGTGCCGCAGGTGTGGCAACCATCCGTGCGATGCGAGACGAAAAAATGCTTGAAAATGCCGCAGATCGTGGAATCCAATTGATGACTGGATTAAGCAAATTGCAGGAAGAATATCCGCAGATTGGCGATGTCCGTGGTAAAGGTCTGATGGTCGGCACAGAGTTCATCATAGATGGCAGTCAGGCAAAAGCCAAGCCGCTGGTCAAAGAGGTCATTCACAAAGCAGAAGAGAAAGGCTTGCTTCTGCTCTCATGCGGAACCTATGATAACACCCTGCGTTGGATCCCGCCTTTGAATGTCACGAGCGAACAAATCAGTGCTGGATTGAAGACGTTTGGTGAGGCTCTAAAGGAAGCAACGGCTTGAAATGCTAGCGGCCATCATAAAGATGGCCGCCACGGATAGCTAGATAAAACCGATCTTCTTTTTAGGTTGGTTCTTGTAATCGAGTTTGTCGAACTCAAAAATATCGGCCAGAGTGAGGCTGCCAGTCACATCACTATATCCAAGTTTGTTCGCCAGGGCAGCAGTTTTATCTGGAGATAAGGGTTTAAAGTTATATTTGGCCACCAGCCTGCCCTTTCGCATCAAAGCTTTGTCGATCCGGTCGATATCCGTGTTAAAGGTACAGATCACTTTGAGGTTTAGAAAATCACTGAATAAGCCGTCTGTTAGTTGCAGAATGGTCGAGACCACCGAATCTTCCGATGTATGATCCCGGGAGACTACGACCTTTTCCGCATCTTCGATGATCAAGGTTGCATTTTTGTTTTGTAACAGGAACGAAATGAAGGATGGCTTCAACAGGTCTCGCACAAAATCGTTTTGCACGAAGATGAACTCCCGGTCGCTGAACTTGCATATCAGGTGTTTGATGTAGGTGGTTTTGCCGGTTCCAGGCTCGCCATGCAGCAATACAATGCCTGATTCCTGTTTGGTCATGAAATCTGCAATGATCGAATCGACCTGTGCAAAATCTTCGTTATATAAATCATTGATATCGATCGACTTGAAATCTCCTGTACTGACATCCTCTGTTCCAAACATGCCGTCCTGATGCATCAACACCTTGAACTTGGGCTTTTTCGGAGTGCCAAACTTAGACCGCAAGTTGTGATTAACCTCCAGGATCCATCTCTCCGCTTCAGTTTGCTCGATATCATAAAAGAAGTCGATCGTAATGTAGCTATCGCGTGCAACGAACTGAATAACCATGCGGCCAGTATCACTTCTGAGGATATATTCAAACACATAATCATCTGACTGTTGTGCGTTTTGAAAGTCTTCCGTTACCCAGTTTTTGAAGATCGTGGTAAATGCAAAACGATCTAAATTCAATTCTGCCAGGATGGCATTTACCAGTTCTTTTGTCCTCTCTGCCGATAATGCCAGCCGAACACTGGAAGGCAGAACACCAAAACAGATCATGAAATAACTGGAGGCCTTAAATCGTTTGCTTTGATCCAAGGCATCGTGCAGCGTGCCAAAGTGAATTTGTTCCATCAAATGGGTCTCCATTGTGAGAGCTATTGAATTAACCAGGTACCTGTGAGGTTACCCCGCGTGCCTTTGTAATATACAGTTGAATACGATTTTTGACAATCCTAAATCCTTAAACCTTTGGAATAAACAATGAATAAATCGATAGATCGCTCTAAACTTGTCAACCTGCTAAAACAGGAAGAGGAACTGTTTCACAAAAAGCATCCCCGTTCCCATGAATTGTACCAGCGCGCGCGCAAGTCACTCTATGGCGGCGTGCCCATGCTATGGATGATCCGTTGGGCGGGCTCATTTCCCGTCTTCGTCAAAGAAGCGAAGGGCGCCCACTTCACCGATGTGGATGGAAACGACTATATTGACTTTTGTCTCGGTGATACTGGCGCCATGACGGGTCATGCCCCCGACGCCACAGTGAAGGCCATCAGTGAACAAATTCAAAAGGGCATTACCCTCATGCTGCCATACGAAGATGTGATCTGGGTGGGGGAGGAATTGCAGCGCCGCTTCAAACTTCCCTACTGGCAATTTGCCCTTACCGCCACCGATGCCAATCGCTTTGCCTTACGCATGGCCCGCTTGATCACAGGCCGCCCAAAAGTATTGGTTTTCAATTATTGCTACCACGGTTCGGTGGATGAAACCTTCATCACCCTTGATGAAGAAGGCACGCCTATTTCACGCCCCAACAACATGGGGCCGCAGATCGACCCGCGTGAAACCAGCAAAGTCATCGAATTCAATGACATTGCTGCCCTTGATATCGCATTGTCCGCGCGCGATGTTGCCGCTGTCCTTGCCGAACCTGTCATGACCAATATTGGCATCATTCACCCCAACCCCGGCTATCACGAAGCCCTGCGTGAAATGACCCGCAAATACGGAACCTATCTGATCATCGACGAAACACATACGATTTGCACCAGCCCAGGCGGATATACCGCCTCCTTCGGTCTTCAGCCTGATTTCTTAACCCTCGGCAAACCCCTCGCTGGAGGCGTTCCCGCCGCGATCTATGGTTTCACCGAAGAAGTTTCCAAAGCCTTCGCCGCCAAACTCGCCATAGACGATGCTGACGTGGGCGGCATTGGCGGCACATTGGCAGGCAATGCCCTGTCCATTGCGGCAATGAGGGCTACGCTGCAAAATGTATTGACCGAAGATTTCTATACCAAGGCCATTACATTACAAGAAAAATTCACTGAAGGCGTGCAATCGGTGATCAAGGAATTCGACTTGCCCTGGATCGTAAAACAATTGGGCAATCGCTCTGAATATTGGTTCCATCCCACGCCTCCCAAGAATGGCGGAGAGGCTCATACTGCTGTCGACCCTGAACTGGACCGGTATATGCATCTGTATGCTCTTAATCGTGGAATCCTCATGACACCTTTCCACAACATGGCATTGATCTCGCCAGAGACAACCCAGGTCGATGTGGATTATCACACCACGGTATTTCGGGAAGCAGTAAAATCCTTGTTTGAATGATTTTAGCGTCAGGCAGCCTTCTGCCTAAAAAAATTCTTGAAACTATGTGAATAATCCTGTTCACAGGAGAAAAAGATGACAACTTTTATATCCAAAATTTGGCGAGTCAACACCCGCACACAAGAACTGACGCGCGAACCTGTGCCTGATACATGGCAGCGTCTTGGCGGGCGCGGCCTGATCGCCCGCATCCTGCTTGATGAGATTGACGCTACTTGTGATCCGCTTGGGCCTGGTAACAAATTGATCTTTACCCCCGGTTTACTGGTTGGGCATATGCTTTCTTCCACAGACCGCGTTTCAGTTGGCGGGAAATCTCCATTGACGGGTGGGGTCAAGGAGGCAAATGCAGGCGGACGCACAGGTTACCATATGGCTTTTATGGGCATTCACGCGCTCATCGTAGAGGATATGCCGGATGAAGGTGGATATTGGATCCTGCATCTTTCCTTGAAAGGCGCAAATTGGGAAAAGGCGGATGAATTAGCTGGTCTCGGCGTATATGAGACGGCATCAAAGCTGATAGAAAAATATGGTG
This sequence comes from Anaerolineales bacterium, assembly GCA_035333265.1. Taxonomy (GTDB): domain Bacteria; phylum Chloroflexota; class Anaerolineae; order Anaerolineales; family Villigracilaceae; genus Villigracilis. Next base: position 12,932 of record DAOQPR010000009.1, on the reverse strand, counting down.
ATAAGGTTGCCATATCGCTAATTGGCCCAGGCGGTGAAATGCGAATGAAATCCGCGGGTATTCAGAATCTTGATAAAGACAAGATCCCTTCTCGTATTGCTGCCCGTGGTGGGTTGGGGGCGGTGATGGGCACAAAGGGGTTAAAAGCCATCGTGTTCGATCATTCTGGGGGGCAGAAACCAGCCATCGTGGATTCAGAGGCGTTCAAAATTGCGCAGAAAGATTACACACAGTCTGTAATGAATCATCCTCAATCCATTACATACCGTGATTATGGCACCCAAGCCATGCCGCAAATGACCCAGCGTTTTGCTGCCCTGCCTACTCATAACTTTTCGCGTGGGACGTTCTATGATGTTGAAAAGATCAGCGGCGAAACCATGCGTGAGTTCATTTTGAATCGCGGCAAGCCATCCGAGCCATCGCATGCGTGCATGGCAGGTTGTACCATCAAATGTTCCAATGTCTTTGGCGGCGATGATGGAAAGATCATCGTTTCACCGTTGGAATATGAAACTGTAGGCTTGATGGGTACAAACCTCGATATCGATTCGTTGGACTCCATAGGCCGGATGAATTGGCAGGTTAATGACCTGGGGCTGGATACCATTGAAATTGGCGGCGCATTAGGGGTCGCGGCTGAAGCCGGGCTCATGCGTTGGGGTAGTGAGGAAGACAGCCTGAATTTGATCGAGGAAATTCGCAAAGGAACCGACCTCGGACGTACAATTGGAGATGGAGCTGTGGCGGTGGGGAAAAAATTCGGCGTGGAACGTGTCCCTGTTGTGAAAGGACAATCCATGTCAGCGTATGAGCCGCGCTCGATCAAGGGTACAGGGGTTACGTATGCCACAACCCCGCAGGGAGCTGATCATACCTGTGGTTTGACCATTCGGGCGCAAGTAAACCACCTGGACCCAACCCAACAGAGGGATGCTTCGCTTAATGCGCAGTTGAATATGGCAGGTTACGACACCATTGGCGCATGTATTTTTGCCGGGTTTGGTTATGCTGCTACACCCGACGGTGTCGTTAAACGCCTCCTACGAGCACGTTATGGCTGGAACGATCTCCCAGATAATATTTTGCAGGAACTTGGGAAACAAACGATTCGTATGGAGAGGGAGTTTAACAAGCGTGCAGGTTTTACTGCAAAAGACGACCGTCTGCCTGAATGGATGACAAAAGAAATCATTCCTGAAAATGGCTCGACCTTTGATGTGAGCGAAGAGGTTCTTGATCACATTTTTGATGGGATCGAATAATTAAGACCGGAGCGAGAGCTCCGGTCTTAATTTGTTTCTGGCAGGGTGAAAAAGAAGGTGGTTCCAGATGAGCCATCTGACTCAATCCAAATTTTTCCGCCATGCATTTCAATGATCCGCCTGACAATGGCGAGTCCTATGCCTGTGCCCGGCGAATTTGTATTGAGTTTATCGAATAGCCCAAAGACCCTTTCCTGAAATTCCTTCTTAATGCCGATTCCATTGTCTTTTATGAAATAAACGATAGTGTTATCTTGGGAGAGGTGATTGATCTCGATCTCAGCCTTCGGTTGATCACCCATGAATTTGAGTGCATTGTCAAACAGGTTTTGCAAAGCTTCGATCATCCGTTCTTCGTCCACATACACGCTTGGGAAATCGCTCCCCACTTTTATGGCAACCTGTCTTTCCATGATTTGTCCTTCCACTTGTTGCAGGGCTTTCATCACAAGAGATTGAAAGGAAACATTCTTTTTCTCATTCATTGGTTTGCCCACCCGTGATAGCTCAAGAAGTTCGCTAAGCAACCGATGCATTTTTTCAGTGGCATCCGAGATACGTTGAATATCCTTTTCGAGCCGTTCAAAGTTTCCAGCGCGGGCATCTTTTTCAAGGTATCCAAGAAACCCGCGAATGGTGATGAGAGGCGATTTCAGATCGTGAGAGGCAGTGTAGGTGAAATGTTCCAGTTCCTGATTTTTTGACTCAAGCTCCTTAACCAATTTTTCCTGGATCTCGAGCTCCCGTTTTAAAGAATCCTGTAAATACGTCTTTTCTATGGCAACAGCCAAATTAGAGGAAATGGTCGAAAGTAACAGCACATCATTTTCAGTAAAAGCGTGTTCCTGTTCGGAACTTTCCAGGGTGATTACTCCGATCACGCTTTCATCTGTCATAATAGGTACTGAAAAAGATGATTTTATTGGATTGATATTTGTGTATATCGCGTTATATTGAGCTGACACTCCTCGCCAATTTTCCGCAATAATGAGCGGCTTTTTCATTTCCATGATTTGGGTGGTCATGCCTTCTCCATATCGGATCGGTTTATCTTTGCGTAACTTGCCGTCTTCATAATCGTATGGAAAATGAATCAGGTTTGTGGAGGGGTCATGAATGGCGATCAAAACGTTGTTCGCTTTGAACGTCTTACGAATTTGATCGCCGGTTTCAACGATTAATTTTTGAAGGTTTGTTTTTCTTACTAATGCTTCGCTGACCCCATGAACTGCCTGAAGTTCGGCAAGGCGTCGGTTGAGCTGTTCTTCCACTATTTTTCTTGCTGTAATATCCAAAAGGAAGCCTTGTACAAGTTTATGATCATCGTTATCGATGGATACCATGCTTTCGTCGTATACCCAAATTACCCTTCCATCACGGCGAATTAAACGATACTCCATTTGAGGCATTTTCCCATTTTGCAGGGCTTTGCTCTCTGCATTTATGACGACCTCCCGGTCATCTGGGTGAATGCGGGAGTACCAAAGTCTTGGGTCGATGATCCATTCATCAGGCGTATATCCGGTCATTTCGGCTATCTGTGGGCCGACATATTGCCATACCCCGGATGCTCCCGGTTCGGAGATATAAATGACCAGGGGGATGTTTTCCACCAGATTTCGATAACGAGCCTCGGCATTTCGTAGCTGAACTTCAACCCTCTTTTTGTCTTGTAATTCATTTTTTGCCTGTTGGATATTTGCATCCAATCGGCTGATGACGAGCCACTGCATCAATGTGACCATGCCAATGATCAGACTCAGTGTTATATAGTCGGATAAAAAGTTCTGTTTACTAAACTGATTTACGACGATGTGATTGGCTTCGAGAACACCAAGTAGATTGATTTCGAAAATGATTAATGCCCCAATAATTAATGTCCCGGACTTTCCAGCCAGCAGCCCGGCCGCAATCAAAAGGACGATCAATCCCATCACGCCGGTATCTCTGATTCCGTTATTTGAGTAGATCAGAAAAGAGAGGATAACAAATCCAGCGCATAATCCGCCCCAGCTTGCCAATGTGTACATTCCGGCATAGGCCAGAATGACTGCAACCAGGATCAATATAGAAAGGAAGATCATGGCCGAACGATCAATATCAAGAATAATAAAAATAATAGTAGTGAGAAGTGAAGTCAACAGAACAGCAAGGACAATCTCCCTCAAACCTGCCTGCTGCAATTTACGAAAATGGTTCAAAATCCGGCTCGGAATTTCTCTCATACTCCTTATTACCAGGAGTATTTTACTAGAGAACCATGGCAGGCCAGAACTTGTGCTCGAAACTAACAGTGAACTGCCATGATTCTCGAAAAGGTTGGTAACAACTAGCTCTCTGAATTTTTCACCGCAATCCTATACCGATACAACACCCACCCGGCTGCGCCAAAAAGAATGGACGTGATGACGCCTTCATTTGTGGGTGTAAAAATAAATCCAAATGGGCTCTCTACTTTGATAAAGTTGTTTATGAGCAGGGGCATACTCAAGGCATTGACAACATTGTGAAGCAGAAAGGCTGTCCATGTGGTTTTGCTGATCAATCTAAGTTCGCCGAAGAGAATGGCGGTTGGGAACATGACAAGATAACCAAGCGCAAGAAATGTGGGAATGTTGGTTGTGATGGATGCCTCAAGTGTTGCCCGGTCAAGATAATACGCATAATAGGGGAGATGCCAGCTCATCCAAAGTACACCGACGATAAGGTGATTGACCATTGGGGAAACATGTGCCGCCTCCAGCCGTGGAGTGAGGTAACTGCGCCAGGCAAATTCTTCGAAGAAATTCTTCATCAACGATCCGACGAACATAATTCCCGCTGTTGATAGGTATGCGCCAAAACCCTGGGTGGCAAATCCATCCGCGTGAACCATTCCAGTTGCGGCACCCAACCCAAACGTTAAGAGAGAGGCGAGCGGATAAACCAGGATCGCTGCCAGATACCACTTCCAACCTTCACGCAGATTTAATCCAAAACCGGCATCCTTCCAGCCATCTCCTCCAAGAGCGCGTAAAGCAAAACCGGAGAGCGCGGGGCTCGTCAGCCAGACAAGGGCGCCCAAACTTTGCATGGGATGCTGAGTATTTCCTGTAACATTGTTAAGCCATATTCCCAACCAGCCGCCTCCCACGGAAAATAATGCAACAATGATAATGTTTCGTATGACTTTATTCATCTTTGATCCTCTTAAATGTCAATTGAATAATTCTTTTTCTGAATACGTTCCATGGCAGACCGCAGCCATTCGGCAATTGCCTGGTTGTTTTTATAGCCTGCTTCAAGGGTTAATATACTTAGAAAGATCGTTCGCTCGTCAAACTTTGCTGTTGGCGAGTTCTGTATCATCTCGTAAACGGCTCTATACACAGCCAAACGTTCTTCTATGGATTGCAATTTTTTCTGAAAGAGACCCAGCAATTCAGCATCTTTCAACATACCCCCAAAATAAACCTGTATCAGGAACGGCTCGCGGTCATCCGGGTCAGGCAGGGGAGTAGCAAGCCATTGATGCAGTTCTGTGCGCCCGGTGGCGGTGATCGAATAAATCTTCATATCAAGCCGTTCCTCGCGCTCGATCACTTCTTTTTCGACTAAACCCTCCTCGCTTAACTGGGCGAGTGTGCGGTAGATTTGGCTTTGGTTGGCAGGCCAAAAATGTTGAACGGATCTGTCGAAAGCCTTTTTTAAATCGTAGCCAGAGAGAGGCATGAGAGATAGGAAACCAAGAATCGCATGTTTGAGGGACATATTAACCTTAATATAGTACTTGTATTATAGTATTGATACTATATTTTCTTTTTTTTCTTTTGTCAAGATGGAAAACCGCCTCAGACTCCGCTCATGCTTGGTGCGTTCTTTCAGGCTTGACCTTTGGCTGGAGCTTAAGCCCACTCTTTTGTATAGCTGATAAAATAAAAAACTGACAGGGAAATCCTGTCAGTTTTTTGAGCCACCAGTGGGATACGAACCCACGACCTAACGATTACGAATCGTTTGCTCTACCAGCTGAGCTATGGTGGCATGTATATACCATGTTTTCGAGCGGGCGGGATTATAAAGGATTTGAAGTAATCATGCAAGTTTTCGCATTCTTATGTCGTCTAAAGGGAGGAGATTTTTCGATGCGAATAGCGATGCTTTCTTATCATACTTGCCCACTGGCGACGCTAGGCGGCAAGGATACGGGCGGGATGAACGTTTATGTCCGCGATCTGACACGTGAGTTGGGGCGGATGGGTATTCATGTGGATGTTTTCACCCGCTCTCAGGATGAACATGTGCCTCATATTGTTCATGAGTTGGGGTTTGGGAATCGCGTAGTGCATATTCCTGCCGGGCCGGAGGAGCCAAAAAGCAAGGGCGATATTCCAAAATATATCCCGGAATTTGTCGAAGGAATTAAGAAATTTGCCGAAGACAAGGGCATTGTTTATGATGTGATCCACAGCCATTATTGGATGTCAGGTCTGGCTGCGGAGAGGTTGAGTGACGCCTGGGATGGTACACCGATCGTTCACATGTTCCATACTTTGGGAGAGATGAAGAATCGCGTGGCAAGGTCGGAGGATGAGAAAGCGGGGGAGGATCGGCTCCATGGGGAGAGGCAGGTTCTCCGTAGGGCGGATCGGATTGTCGTCGCTACATTGGCAGAGTTGACCCAGCTTCGGTTCCTCTATAAAGCAGACGCCCGTAAGATGGTCGTTATCCCACCTGGTGTGGATACCTGTCATTTTTACCCAATCCCTGCTGATGAGGCCAAAGAATTCCTGGGTTTAAAGCCAGAAGATAGAATGATCCTGTTTGTTGGGCGCATTGAACCTTTAAAAGGTGTGGACACCTTGATTAAGGCAATGGCTTGTTTGGATCTAAATTCGACCAGCCAGGAAAAGCCGGTTCATTTGGCAATTATTGGCGGGGAGCCGAACGCGGAGCCAAATGATATGTCTGCTGAGATGGCGCGTTTGCAAAAAATGTGTGATGATCTTTGCATGGGCAGCATGGTGGTTTTTCTTGGAAAGCGCGCGCAAGATACTCTGCCTTATTATTATTCTGCAGCAGAAGTTTTGGTGATGCCGTCTTTGTATGAATCATTTGGAATGGTTGCATTAGAGGCTATGGCCTCTGGCACCCCGGTTGTGGCTTCAGAAGTGGGTGGGCTGGGATATTTGGTGCAGAATGGTGAAACGGGGTTTACAATCCCGGACAGTGACCCGGAGGTGTTGTGTGAAAAATTGTCCATCCTGCTTGGAAATAATGAACTACGAAACGAGATGGGATACCGTGCTGCTGAATATGCCCTTGGTTATGCCTGGGAGAAAATAGCTCTTCGGATTTTGGATATTTATAAAGAACTGGCTTTGGCCGGGCAAATAATAAAATGAATGTGACTACTCTTTTAACTTTACCGAAAAGAGAGTGGAGCCATCTTTTTCCTGGGTGCGAACGTCAAAACGATCTTTGAGTTTCATGATCATCTTGGAAAGTTGTTTATGCCCATAGGATCTTGGGTCAAAAGCCGGGTCAAGTTGATAAAGCGCATTACCCATTGAAGCTAATGATGCCCAACCATCCTGTTGCACAGCCATTTCGAACGCTTGCGCAAGAAGCGGCATGGGATCTGTCTCATCTTTTTTCTTACTGCCGCCTTTATGAGTTTTTTGTTGAGTTTCTGCCTTTTTTATAGTGATGAGGTTTTCGGTATAGACGAATACATCACATGCATTGACAAAGGGTTTGGGTGTTTTTTTCTCGCCAATACCCATGACAAAAATTCCGGTTTCTCGGATGCGCGTAGCCAATCTTGTGTAGTCACTATCACTCGAAACGAGGCAAAATCCGTCCACAACATTGGAATGCAAAATGTCCATTGCATCGATGATCATGGCGCTGTCGGTGGCATTCTTGCCAATCGTATATCTGAACTGTTGGATGGGTTGAAAGGCATGGAAGTTTAGGATTTCTTTCCATGAGTTCATGCTGTTTGTCGTCCAATCGCCGTAAATGCGGCGAACGGTTACCTGGCCGTGTCTGCCGGCTTCTACAAGCATTTGGGGCAGAAGGGCGGCTTGGGCATTATCCCCGTCGATCAGCATGGCGATTTTATTTCGTGAAAGAGATTTTAATTGTTCGTCGGCCATAAATGGATTATACACTGTCTGTTTCGTTGCATTGCACACGAAATCAATAGGTTGGTATGATAAAATTTTAAGAATTATGAATAGATTTCAGTCACCCCAGAGGTTTGCATGAAGGAGAGATTCCTTGCGCTTATCAATCTGAAACCGGAAGAATTAAAGCTTGCATTTTCACTATGGTTACTAATCGCTGTTAATACTCTGGTGCTGGAACTGGCTGATGTTGTGGCAACTGCCGGATTTGTAAGCAATTTAGGTGTGGATAGAATCCCTTGGTTATGGATCATAACAACCTTAATCACAATTTTTGCTGCCGGTTTCTATTTAGTGTTCATAGACCGTTACTCACGCTTGCAACTGGTTACCTGGTTGTTGACTGGGTTGGCAGTGCTTTATCTTTTACTGGAGTTTCTATTTGCCTTTAATGCGCCGGAATGGTTGACTTTTCCATCGTTATATTTGCTGGCTGACCAGCAATTTATGATCATGCCACTTGCGTTTTGGGCACTGGCCAGTGATGTGTATGCGGTCACTGAATCAAAAAGGGTTTTTCCATTTATTGCTTCTGGCGCTGTGATCGGAGGTTTATTGGGGAACGGTGCCGCGGCTTTGGTCACATATCTTGCAGAAAAATATACCTTTGGGTTATCCCAAATATTCATTGCAATTGCCATCATTCTTTTGGCAAGTGTGTTGTTTTTGCGGATGACCTTTATGAAGGTTACTCTGCGTACCCGACAATCTCGAGAAGAAACGGCAAACCTTCAAGATACGATAAAAATCGGGATGGATTATTTCCTAAATATTCCGCTTTTCAAGGCCGTTGGAATTTTAATGTTTCTGACTGGTTTGATTCTGACCTTGTTGGAATTTAATTTTCTTTCTGTTATCGACAATACTGTTGGCAGTGACCTTGAGTTTCAGCGATTTCTCGGTTATTACAAAGCGGTACAGACTTCGGGATTGTTGATTTTTCAATGGCTTATTACAAGTCGAGTTTTGCCTCGAATTCAATTAAAAAATTCTTTTATGGTTTTACCGGCTGCCATGGCAATTGCCAGCGGACTTGCTGCTTTCATTCCCGCTTTGTTTGGAGCAGCTTCTGCCCGTTTTGTAGCCCGGACAGTGTATACAGGTTGGGATGATCCGGCAAGAAAAACATTGCAGGGATTGGTACCGGACGAAAAACGCGGTCGCATCTCAGCTTTTATGGATAGCTATTTCGTAACTACAGCAACAGTATTGGGCTGTATTGTTCTTATTTTATTATTCGGCCTGGTATCCTTGGGTGTGCTTTCCCGTGCATTTGTCCAATGGATTTACCTTGGAATAGCAGGAGTAGCCTCGTTAGTTGCTATTGTAGTGTTCCTAAACCTTCGAAAAATATATGATGCCAGTATGTTGAATTACCGCCTGGCTCGTTCAAAGCGAAAAAGCGTCTTAGACGGGATAGAGTTCTAAAATATCCATGCCAAATTATTTAGAGACAGCCTTGACGATCGACGACCTGGTGGATGGAAACTCTGACTGTATAGAAGAATATCTGAATATTTATCAAACACTGTTTCCTCAATATGGACGATATATCCCCCTCATGCGCAAACGTGCTGAAAAAAAGCAGGATGGGGAAGTTAACGAAAGCTGGCATCAGTGGCTATTAAGTGTTAATGGGATTCCTGCAGGGATTGTTGGCTTTTTATATAACAAAATGAGAAATCTAGGTCTGTTGATGGACTTTGCCATCCTGAAAGAATTTCGGCCCATAGCAACGCCCGGCCAAACACGTTTTTCACATTATATTCTTACGCTTGTTATGCAACAATTAATCCTTGATGCCAAAAGCAATGGAAAGAATACACCGCTTTGTTTGGCAGCAGAAGTGGAATATCCCTCATTGGTTCGAAAATACAAAGAATATGGATATGTTCAATTTCCGGTGGAATACTTTGAACCCCCATCCACACCCGAGTTAATCGAAATCTATGATGAGACCAAAATCCTTGATAAACTTGAATATGAGCGAATGTTTATTGGCGCTTTTCCGATCCCAGGAATTCAAGTATCTTTGAATGACCCTATGATTATCAAAACAGTCCTGCTCGCGTTCCTTGAGGATCATTATCGATTACCCTCTGAGCATTGGATGATCCAAAAACTAATTCAAGAAATACCTGTTTAGGAGAAATATAAAATGACTGCCCAAACTTCCATTTCCCCTTCAACAAGGTCGAGTGCCCGATTTATCAGCCTGCAGACGAAACTAATCGTCGGGTTTACGTTGATCTTCACTGTCGTTTTTGCCTCAACCTATTACTGGTTCTATGATTTTGCACAACGGGAAGCTATGAACCAGATCAAGGAAGGATTGTACGATACAATCATTGGTGCTACTCAAACAGGGATATTGGATGTAAATGATAATGTACAAATAATCAATGGGGATGAAATGGAAGGTTTGGTAAAAGAGGGACAGGTACGTGAAGATGGCCTGACGGATGATCAACGATACTGGAATCAGGTTGCGACCCTCTGTGAAATCCGGCGCGTTGAACCACGAGCCAGTCCTTATACCTACATTCATGGATCGACCCCCGAAGAAATAATATTTATTGCCAGTTGGGGCGCCTGTTTGCCAAATCCGGATTGGAGCCAGTTCGTAAAGTTTCGTGTTCCATACACTACAAATACAGCGCCAAATATTGCAGGCTTTGATCAAGTAGTCTTCCAAACTGATACGGGATGGTGTACATATGATGATGTAGGTTGTGTACCCGAAATCTATGGTGATAAGTTTGGCTCTTGGGTATCTGCCTACGCACCCATTAAGAATTCCAAAGGAGAGACGATTGGTGCTTTGGGGATAGATTTCACTTCAACGTATGTCAATGAGGTACGAGAGCAGATTCTTAGAAGTATATATATTGCTTTCTCCATCACCTATATTATTCTTGTTGTATTAGTCTATTTTGTTGCTCAATTTCTCACTCGTCCAATGGTGGGGCTGACAAGAGCAGCTGAGCAAATTGGCGAAGGAAATTATGATGTTGGATTGAAATATCTGAACGAACTTGGTTTGTCAGAAAAATACCCTGATGAAATCGAAACCATGCAATGGGTATTTAAGGGAATGATTGATAAGGTATATACGCGCGAAAAGATACTTAGGCAACAAGTGCAGGAACTGAAAATCGAGATCGATCAGGCTAAACGTCAAAAACAGGTTGAAGAGATTGTCGATTCTGAATTTTTCAAGGATTTACGGATTAAAGCTCAAAGAATGCGCGATCAACAAACCGGAAAATTCAAGAAGGAATAGTCGGATTTATTAATGCCTTTAGTAAATAAGATGCCAACCGTTGTAGTAAGTAATTTTGCCGAAGCCCATATTGACTTTCTTGGTCGCTGTTCAGACCCTGTGGAACGAGAAGCGCTGATAGCGAGTGAAACCTATCACGCAGATCGAACCCTTCTCTGGTGCGGTGACCCAAAACTGGTCATTGTTAGTTATCCAATTGCCCACAGTGAATTAATATGCTCACGGCTGAATTATCCGAATACGAAGCATGCATATCCGGATAATCCTACCCATTTTCTTTGTAGAGACATAGTCAGTGAACCAGATTTGTTAAATAAAATTGTTGATTATGCCGGAGCCAGTCGTGCCATTCAGTTGATCCCATACGCAACAACAAATGAGTTTTACGTTCTGATTGAGACCCTTCGTAATCAGTATAACCTTGACGTTCATACACCTGAAACCCCCACTCTACTGGATTTTTGGCTTCGAGACTACATTGATACCAAACACGGTTTTCGAACCCTTGCATCTAGCTGGTTGAAAGATGCGGAGAATTTGCTTCCTTTGGGGATATCCTGCTATAACCTTAATCATGCATTTCAGGTCGCCCATTGGTTTAACTCGCGCGAAGAGGCTTGCGTACTAAAAGCAGATACAGGCGAGAGCGGTATTGGTACATTCATTATAGAACCTGTGAATGGCGGCCTTACTACGGCGATTAAAGAACGCCTGGAACGTGATCCGTATTTTTCAAATGAATTAATCATTGTTGAGAAATATATACCTGCTCGTGAGCAGATATCGCCATCATTGGAAATAATGGTTCCCAGAGTCGGTGATGGTGAACCAGAAGTCACTTATGTGTCTCGTCAATTATTTTTGAGCTTCGGGGATTTTTGCGGTATTCAGGTAGATAAAAGTTTATATCAGGCGCCTTGGTACCCAATATTGAAGACAAGCGGGCTAACCCTTGCTGCACAATTACAAAAGATGGGATATGTCGGGCATTTTGACATGGATTGCATCGTTCGTGATGATGGGCATCTGTTTTTGCTGGAGATCAATGCGCGCCGAACAGGAGGTACGCATGTACATGACTTTGCAAAACATTACTTTGGCGACGACTATATAGAAGAGGCTTCGTTTCTAAGCTACGAGGCGATGGACGCAGGAACAATAACAGATCCTGGCGAGTTGATCTCTGTCTTAAAGGACTTTCTCTTTCCAGTCAATGGAGATGACCATTATGGCCTGATCATCACCATTACAAATGCGCTTCATCTCCGACGTTTTGGCTGCATTGCTGTTGCTCGAACTGCGGACCAAGCCCTGAGCCTTCAGCAAAAAGTTCTGGCACACATCCGTGAATATTCTAAGTTGTAAACTCAGGATGCTGCGAAGTCGAATAGGATTTTATTCAATTGGTTTGACAATACCAATATCAGCAGGGACCCCGCCAAGATGATCGATATCTCTGCAAGACTGTCTGTCCACACGGAGCAGAATAACATCATTCGTCGTTACATCAATCTGAATAATTGTGTCTGTTTTGTAGGTAGAGTCTACGGTTAATTTTAAAGTAACTTGATTATTCACTGGCAGAGTATTTATACAGACTTTTTTATCTGGATGTTCTCTGCCTTCATCAATGGCGCGAAGCAGTGCGCAGGAATCTGGTAAATCTACTGTGCCTGTGTTCTTCACCTTTACATAGGCGTTTGTAACTTCACCCATTCCATGTAAAATATCTACACCCGTATTACACCCTAGTATCTCAACACTCACAGATTGAATCAAAGAGGGAGTAAAGGTCAAGGTTGGAGAAACAGGTGTGATGGAAGAAGTTGGAGGCGGGGTTTCTGTTGTCGTCGGTGTTATTTGTGAAATGACAGTTACGTTTGGAGAGGCAGTCAATAATAACGGAGAAAGAATGATGGGTGTGGATGTTATGATATTCGGTGTTGAGGATGGGATGGGGGATTGTATGGGAACAAGTTGTGGTGTGTACCCTGTTGAATTGCAAGCGGACATAAAAACTAAAAGCACGGTTGCAAGAAATTGCTTTTTCATTTCTATATTATACATCTTGTTTAAGTGTGATATTTTAATGGCTAGCAAGGATTTGGTAATATCTTGCGGACCTTTTTTCTGAGTTTTCGATACTAATAAATAGAGGTTTAAGTAGTCGACCGAAATAGTTTTTAGAAAATATTCCTGCTCTGGCAGGGGCTT
>DAOQPR010000008.1:21414-23816 GCA_035333265.1 Anaerolineales bacterium | reverse complement strand
CATGCTGAAAAGTAAAGATGACCATGTAACCCTGCGCGGCCACATCCTGAATCTGCTGGGTGAAAAATTTATAATCACAGTCTGCCGCGCCGGGGCGGGTATCGGTGGCTTTGACAAAGGTATATTTCAACTTGCCATTACAGCCCATGAACGCGATCTTATTGCCATTCACTTCCATCAACACCGGCTTGCGCGCCTCTTCCTCATTTGCACCGCCGCCATAATATGGAATGTTATTGTCGCGGTACATTTGCAAAGTATCGCGCATGGCTTGGTTGCCACGGTCAGCAAAATGGTCACCGGTCAACTCAATGATGTCCACGCCCACGTATTGAAGCAGTTCCAAATACTTTGGGTCACTGCACAAAATGAAATTTTTATGCCCAGGCTGTGGTTCGGGGCAGGCGGGGTCAAACGGCACTTCGTTGCTGATGTGAGTTACATCCGCGTTCACCAGCCAATCGTGGATTAACTCACCGGGGCGCGTCACGCCTTTGGTTTCCATCGTGAATGCGGTTGCACGCACCATCGCAGTCACACCGGTCAACACCACGGTTGTCAATTTCGACGCATCGCGGTTCGAAGCTGGCAATTCAAACGCCGAATTCGTAATTCCAAACGTCAGCTTCAACGGGTACAGGCTCGCGTCAAAATCTTTGTGGATCGGCGATTGACCCTCCACGCTCAACACCTTCCATTTGGGTTGGATGTCTTCAAACGGGATGATCGCCCACTTAAACGGCTGAGTCCACGCCTCATCCAATATCTTCTCCGAATCAACGCTTCTGACCGCGCCGGGAGCGGGTTCACCCCAAAGGGCAGTGAACGCCCTCAGCGTGGATTCTGCCATCAGCAACGGCTGGCCGTTTCCGGTTAAGGAGGAGCCGTTCTGCCAGGCGTCGATCAAGTCTGCGGACGAGACTCCATCTTTCACGGTAGGAAAAGGCGCAACGAGGGCGTAAATCCAAAGCGAGCCTGAGTCAGAAACATCCAATTTTGTAGAGGCTGATTCAGCAACGGTGACGATGGGCAAGCCAAAGGTCTTTGCGAGGTCACGCAAATCATCGGGCACGGCGGGACTCATCCATAGCGCATCGGGCATGGGCTGGGGCGTGAGCGTTGCCTCAACCGTCGGCGTGGAAGTTGAAAGATTGGGCGTTGCTGTTGCTGGCGTTGTGACTGTTGCAGGTGAACAAGCAACGATTAGAAATATTAGAACGAGTAACGGAGTGGTCTTCTTCATTTGAGTTCCAAAATAAAAGTACGAAGCAAATCGCCTCGTACTTATAAACGGAATGGCTTAAACTGGCGTGAGCGTTAGTTTACACCCAGTTTGGGCGCTAGACTACCACTTTCGCCAACGTATAGGACTTGAGCACATTTTCATCCATGGTGACGCCCAAGCCCGGTTTGTCCGGCACATCGATGGTCGAGTCGGCATTGAGGACGAATCGCTCATGGGTGATGTCGCGTTTGTAATAGCGGTCTGAGGCGGAGACATCGCCCGGCAGGCTGAAGTTGGGCATGGAGGAGAGCGCAAGGTTCGAGGCGCGCCCGATACCCGTCTCCAACATGCCGCCACACCAAACGGGCATTCCGTTCTGTTGGGCAAGGTCGTGGGTTTGGATACCCTGACTCAACCCGCCCAGCCTGCCAGCTTTGATGTTGATGATGCGGCAGGCTTTCATTTCGATGGCATAACGGGCATGGCGCGGTGAGACGATGCTTTCATCGAGACATACGGGGGTTTTGAATTTTTCCTGGAATTTGTGATGATCCCAAATGTCATCTTCGAAAAGCGGTTGTTCGATGAGCAGGAGGTTCAAGTCGTCGAGCGGCTTAAGCGAGTCGGCGTCGTTCATGGAATAGGCAGAGTTCGCGTCTACTTGCAGGCGAATATTCGGGAAGGCGTTGCGGATGGCTTGAGCGTAGGTCACGTCTTTGCCGGGTTTGATCTTGAGTTTTACGCGGGCGTATCCGTTGTTGACAAAGCCAGTGACGGTTTCAACCAGTTTTTCGGGCGAGTCTTGAATGCCAACAGAGACGCCCATTTCCACTTTATCGCGCACGCCGCCGAATAATTGTTTGAGCGATTTGCCTTCGCGCTTGCCGATCAGATCCCATAGCGCCATTTCCACACCGGCTTTGGCGAGGTGATGTCCGCGAATGCTTTCCATGCGGCTTTGGAAATCGAGTGCGTCTTTGATGTCTTTGCCGAGGATCAGCGGAATGATGAAGTCTTTCAGGGTAGGCATGGCGGTGCCGGTGGTTTCGTAACTATAGCCAGGGTTATACGAGGCGACACATTCGCCCCAACCCACCAAGCCTTCAGAGTGAATTTCAATGATGATGCATTCGCGGTCGGTCTCGCGCCCGAAGGAGGTTTCAAACGGGGCAATCAG
>DAOQPR010000008.1:0-21314 GCA_035333265.1 Anaerolineales bacterium | reverse complement strand
GTGGCAAATTCAAAACGCCATTCAGTTCCGTTTTGGGTGTAATTGGTGGTGACGCCCATGACTTGATAGAAGGTCTGCCCAGGGCGCAGGTAGATGGGGCTGCCATCCAGGTTCGTGAGCAGAATGGGCTGGTCAAGCGCGGTGCGATTCCAACGGGCGGGGATGGCGATTCCGTCACGAAAAACATAGGCATTGCCGTAATCGATCAATTGCGGATTATAAACTTCATCTTCTGCTTGATTCTGGTTGGTGAAAATATACGGCACAAAGAGAACGACCACATTTTCGGTGGTGACAGGTTGTTTGGTGTAATCGTCCATGAGCGGTTCGTACACTTCCACTTTACGAAAGCTTACAAGATCCTTGGATTCTTGATAGCGAACATAAATATGATTGATGGGGTCATAGTCCCAATAGCTATAGTTATACACTGAATAGAAGTTGTAAATTCGCGTCACCCCCAACGCGCTTTGGGGAATTTCTTCTGAAAAGAAGCCGCCACTGATGACTTGTGGGGAATTTTCAAAACCTTTCTTCTTAACGCAGGCGTCCCATTTGAAGGTGTTGAAGAAAATATTGTTATACGAGTCGCGTTTGTAGTGCCCATAATAATAAGGCGGACATTCGCCAATGCCTACGGTGACAAAACGTTCGCTGATATCCAACAATTTGAAATATTCAAACTCACGCGGATCGGCGCCTTTGAACATAACAAAAGCGTGATACATGCGGGCAATATGTTCATCAAAGTAGCGTCCCGAGCGGACAGGTCCGACCCGTTCTGAATTGTTGCTATAGAAAACACCGATGAAACGCGTATCGCCCCACTCGATATAGTATTCATAGACGACATCCGCCAGAGTCAGGCTTGATTGTGGGCGGACATAATCGGGTGAGTTGCCGATCTTGATGGCAAGCGGTCTACGTTGTAGGAGGGTTGGGTCGCTAACGGGCAGACCGGTCAGAGGGTTGTAAACAACCAGGCTGGGGTCGCTTGTCGGTGCAACATCAACAGGGACAGAAATATCTTGAGCAGGAACATATTTGGTTGGATAAGGCGTAAATGTGGGAACATCCAAACCTGGGGTGGATGGGGCAAGATAGGGGTCAGGGGTTGAGGCAAGCTGGGGTTGAAAGGGTGTCGGTGTAGGGTATGGATTGGAAAGGGGGGGAACAACTGTCGGCTCGGGAATGGAGGCGGGAGTCGGCGCGGTGCAGGAGATGATCAGAAGGAAGGTCAAAAGCGATAAATGTTGGCGATGTTTTTTAAGTCGTTCTTTTCCAAAATTCATGCAGGGATTGTACCAAATGGAAAATATAAAAAGGGCGGCAAAGCCGGGGCGCAATAAAACTGTTACAATTTGACCTCGATGTTGATCCTGATTTCCTGTTTGCTTTTATTCATTACTGCATTGGCTCTGGTGGTTTTACGAGTGGTTCAACCGAATGTGCGGTATGCCTGGTTGGTGGCAACAGGCGGCGGAGTTGTGGCATTCGGTAGTGTCTTCGTCTGGCTGACCCAGATGCCTTTTGACTTTACACTGCCGGCATGGCAACCGGTAAGTTTATTTCCCTCCCCCATTCTATTCCGCGCCGATGGAATCTCCTGGGCGCTTTCCATCAGCATTGCGGCCCTAACCGTTGCTTTTTTATTAACATCGGTCACCGGCTCGATCTTTACCAATTCTCTGGCCTGGACGGGTGCGCTCGCTTTGAGTGGAATGGGGATTTTGGCGGTAACGGCAAATAACCCGCTCACCTTGTTATTGGTTTGGGCTTCGCTTGATATTACCGAACTGGTCACACAATTAAGTTCGGTGCAGGGCCGGTCTAATAACGAACGGGTTGTGATTTCTTTTTCCACACGGGTTCTGGGCATAAGCTTTTTAATCATGGGCAGCATTGTCAGCATGTCTGGTGGAGGCATCGTTGACTTTCAAAGCATGTCCGCCAATTCAACCATTTATCTGGTGATCGCGGCAGGGCTTCGCCTGGGTGTGATTCCGCTTCATTTACCTTATTCTGCTGATTCTTCCCTGCGGCGCGGCTTTGGCACAGCCTTGCGGTTGATCGGCACAGTTTCAAGTTTGAGCATCCTTGGCCGAATTCAGACACTGACCTCCGGGTTTACTCCCATCCTGATGCTGCTTGCATCCGTAGCGGCAGTTTATGGCGGCTGGATGTGGCTGCGTGCGCCCGATGAATTGAATGGGCGTCCGTATTGGGTCATTGGCGTTGCTTCGCTTTCAGTGCTTGTGGCAACCAGCGGCAACCCAACGGGGGCAGTGGCCTGGGGTTGTGCATTGCTGCTTACAGGTGGTGTGCTCTTTTTATCGTCTGTGCAAAACACGTGGCTCAATCGCTCTGTGTTGGTCGGCGTATGGAGTCTTTCCTCATTGCCGTTTTCGCTCACTGCCAGCGGCTGGCTGGGCACATTGGGTCTCTTTTTTCCACTTGCCATTATTTCACAGGTATTCCTTATCACCGGTTTCATCCGTCATGCCTTACGTCCCACAGGACGTGAATCTCTCGATGCCCAACCCGGCTGGACCCGTGCCGTATACCCTGCCGGTTTGATCCTTCTGCTTGTAATGCAGATACTTCTGGGGTTGATCGGCTGGGATGGCGCTCTTCAAGTCGGAGCCTGGCTCGCGGCCCTGCTCGCCTCCACCCTGACTGTTGGCCTGTTCTTCGCTTCCAGGCGTTTTCGCATCTTCAACCCGATGCGCGCGCACTGGGTCACCAACACAGAAGCCGGTGTCAACCGAATGTATCAGGGGTTATGGTGGATATATCACGCCCTGGCAAGGGTTGCCCGGGGAATCACCTTGTTGTTGGAAGGCGAAGGCAGCATCATGTGGACGATATTATTCCTGATATTGTTCATTTCCATCATCGTGCAAGGCGTCTCCTAATGATCGTCGATATTGTTTCCTGGGTTGCAGTTGGGCTTGCCTTCATCACATGTACGACCATTCTCGTTGCGCGTGATTGGCGCGTTAATTTGGGCGCACTTGCAATTCAATATCTTTTCGTCTTCTGGCTGGTTACGCGGCATCTACCTTTTGCCATGGGTTCGGTCAAATTAATTGCAGGGTGGATGGTCGTTGCCACACTCGGCATGACCCGCCTCGGGCTAAGCGCAGCTGATACCCAAGAACAGGATCCCTCTTTTATGCGCGGCCGCCCATTCAGAATTGCATTGATGGGGATTGTGGCCCTTGTTGCCGCCGGGGCAGCTCCACGCATTGAGGCTGTCATACCGGGTTTGGGTCTGCCAGTTATTACGGGCAGCCTTCTCTTAATTGGTGGAGGCATTGTGCAACTCGGCCTTACAGATGATCATCTTCGTGTAACACTTGGTCTCTTAACACTGCTTGCCGGTTTCGAAATCCTATATGCCGCCGTGGAAAGCGCCATTCTAGTTACAGGGTTGCTGGCTGTCATTAATTTAGGCTTGGGGGTTTTGGGTTCCTATCTCCTGGTTGCAGGCTCGGTTCCGCTCGTTGTTGAGGAGGAGATTTGAGCGCACCCATCCTTTGGATTGCATTCCCTTTCATTTCAGGGTTGATCATTCTTTTCCTTTTACATGAAAGGTTTTCCGCCTACATCGGTGGAACCATTTCTGCACTCCTTTCCCTTACCGCCCTTCTGCTTCCCATCGATACGGCCATGCTGATCGGCTCGGTTTCCATTAAAGTCTCGCCTGCCGTCAACTTCTTCGGCCGCAGTTTCGAGCTTACATCAGCCGATGGTTCCCTATTGGCCGTTATTTACGGACTGGCAGCTTTATGGTTCTTTGGTACAGAAGCCTCTGGCACCGCCCACCGTTTCGTCTCTCTAGGGCTGATGATCGTCGCGTTGTTGACTGCCTCCTTCGCTGTTGAGCCATTTCTGTATGCTGCGCTTCTCTTGGAAATGGCAGCCATGCTGGTTGTACCGTTGCTTGTTCCGCTCTATCAAAAACCTAGGCGGGGCGTGGTCCGCTTCATCATCTACCAAACGCTTGCCATGCCTTTCATTCTTTTCTCAGGCTGGATGCTTGCCGGTGTGGAAGCCAGCCCCGGTGATGTCGGAACGACCATCCAGGCTGGGGTGATGCTTCTAATGGGGTTTGCCTTCCTTTTTGCGATCTTTCCGCTCTATAGCTGGATCCCACAATTGATGGAAGAGTCATCCCCATATGCCACCGGCTTTTTGCTCTGGGCGCTGCCCACCTTCACGGTTATTTTTGCCCTGGGTTTTTTGGATCGATACACATGGCTAAGAAACACGCTCCAGATCTCGAACGGCATCCTTTTTGCAGGGATCATCATGGTGACAAGCGGCGGTCTCTTTGCCTCCCTTCAACGTCATCTTGGCCGCATCCTTGGTTACGCCTCCATCGCCGAAACAGGTCTGCTCCTTATAGCTCTGAGCCTGAAATCATCCGAGATCGTCAACATAACCTTTCTCACTCTCATTCCACGCGGATTGGAATTGACCGTTTGGGCGTTGGCACTTTCCATTCTAAAGCGGCGCGCTTTTTCCCTGCAATTCCACGATATCCAGGGACTTGCCCGTAAATATCCCATCGCAAGTGGTTCGTTGCTTCTGGCACATCTTTCCACAGCAGGATTTCCCCTGCTGGCAGGCTTTCCATCTCGGCTCGCACTCTGGCAGGATATGACTGGGCAATCTACCGCCTATTCGCTTTGGATATTACTGGGTTTGATAGGCCTTTTGATCGCAGGCGTACGAACGCTTGCAGTACTTGTCATGACCGAAGAAAGCACTCCATGGCAACTCAGCGAATCATGGGTACAAGTATTGATGCTGGCAATCGGCGTGGCAGGTCTCTTCATTCTGGGTATTTTTCCGCAGGTGTTACAACCCTATCTAATCAACCTGCCCGCACTTTTTGAACACCTGAGTCAATAAGCCTCTTTTGCAAAAGGGTATAATTTAAACTGGAATTCATCCCAACAAATCTAATGTATTCGTGAAACATCAGCCTTTACATTCTTTCATTTATTTATTCTGGAGTCTCCATGGAATTTGAACAGATCGTCAAACGTCTTGAGTTCATCGACAAACAGCAGCGTGAAACCAAGGATACTCTTACCGCGCTTAAAGAGCGCCTGACTTCCTTTGAATCCTCAGTGGATGTGGTCTCCAAACAGATCAAGGCACTAAGCAAACAAATTGCAGATGTGGCTCCGGTCACCAAACGCATTGACCAATTTGAGTCGGTGATCGTCAAACAGCGTACAGAACTCGTCAAAATGATCGAAGAGGCTGACAAGAATCACACGCGCAGTGAACGCGATATCACAAAGGAGTACCGCGCCGAATTCACCGAGATCCAAAAAGCCATTGAACAACTCCGCACAACCACCAACCTGACCGATATCAAGAAACAGCTAAAAGAACGGGCTGACGAAATTAAACGCGTTCAAGCCAACGTTTCAGACTTCGTCTCAAAGATCGAAGAAGCCAAACGGGCCAATGATGATGTCAAACATTCATTGATGGCCACGGAAGAGGCACGTAAAAACGATCTAAAACGCATTGCCGACCTGCAAGGCGAGATCGCAGCCGTACGCAAACGCATCGATGAACATCGCGACCGCACCACCATCCAGGCAGACAGCATCCGCGCAGTGGAAACCCGCATGAATGAGCTGCTGGTCTCGGAAGCCGAGCGCAAGCAAGCCCAGACGGTCTTCATCGAACAGCAAAGCATCGCACAGATAGACCGTGAACGCGCCTTCAAGGACTGGCAGGAAAAGTTTGCCGAATTCATAAAAGAAGCCGAAGGCCTGGATGCCCAGATCCAAAAAATGGATGAAGCCCTGCGCGGAGCGAAAAAAGCACAGGACACCTACGTTGACCTTAACACCCGGCTCGAGCGACGCATCAATGAGGTGACCGAAATGCAACGCCTCGCCGAAGAACGTTTGCGCCAGGAGTGGATCAGTTTCAAAGCCGACGACCAGAAACGCTGGACCGGTTACAGCCTTTCCTCTGAAGAAGCCTTCCGCGATATTCGTAAAGAGGTCAGCAAATATGAAACCAGCATCACAGCCCTAAATGAAGTCTCTCAGATCATGCAAGACCAGATCCACCAAACCACAGATGCCTCTGAAAAACAATTACAGGAATTAATGAACGTGGTTCACGAATGGATGGTTTCTTATCAACGCATCATGGGGCATGGGAAGAAAGCAACGAAAAAAGCTTAACCCCAAAGCCGGACCAAAAATCAACGAACAAAAAGTGGAGATCAAACGGCCTCCACTTTTTTGTTTTGAAAGTGTGGTTAAATTAAAGTTATGAGAGTCATTGGCACAGCAGGACACGTAGATCATGGAAAATCCACATTAATCGAAGCCCTCACCGGCACACACCACGACCGCCTCAAAGAAGAGAAGGCCCGCGAGATGACCATTGAACTGGGCTTCGGCTGGATGACCCTTCCCAATGGCGAGGAGATCGGCATCGTCGATGTTCCCGGCCACCGAGACTTTATCGAGAACATGCTTTCCGGAATCGGGGGAATCGATGCAGCCCTGCTCGTCATCGCCGCAGATGAAGGCGTGATGCCGCAAACCAGGGAACACCTCGCTATTTTGGATCTTCTGCAGATTCCCGCCGGACTGATCGTTCTCACCAAAACCGATCTCGCCTCCGACCCTGCCTGGCTTGATCTGATCGAAACAGACATTCGCTCCGCTGTGAGCGGCACCGTGCTAAAGGATGCGCCCATTGTACGGGTCTCCGCAAAGACCCAGCTGGGCCTCGAAGCGCTAACCTTCAACCTGCAAACCCTCCTCCAACAGAAACCGATCCGCCCCGACCTAAACCGCCCACGCCTGCCCATTGACCGCATCTTCAGCATGAGCGGATTTGGAACCGTCATCACGGGCACCTTAAGCGATGGATATCTTGCCATTGGAGACGATGTGGAAATTTTGCCCGGCGGCGCAACAGGAAGAATTCGCGGCCTGCAAACACACAAAAGAAAAGAGGAAAGAGCCGTGCCCGGTTCGCGAACTGCGGTTAACATCTCAGGAGTGGATATGGAACAGATTCGGCGCGGAGATGTGCTGACTCACCCTGGGCAGTATCAGGCCGTGCGCCGCATTGATGTCCGTTTGCGCACACTCATGGACATCAGCAGACCCATCCAACATAATGATGAAGTGAAATTTTTCGTGGGTGCCAGCGAAACCATCGCCACATTGCGATTGCTCGGCGTCGAAGAACTCAAGGCAGGCGAAGAGGGTTGGGTTCAACTTGAACTGCGGGATGCCCTGGTTGCCGTGCGGGGTGATAGATATATCTTAAGGCGCCCATCCCCTGGCGAAACACTGGGCGGCGGTGTGGTGGTCGATCATCAACCCAAAGGCAGGCATAAACGCTTCGATGCAGAAGTACTCAAATCATTGGAGTCTCTTTCACAGGGCAGCCCGGCAGATATTCTTTTTGAAGCGGCCATGGCGCTTCAAGCCGCGTCCATCAAAGACATGGTCTCAAAATCGCGGCTCGAGTTATCAGCTGCCGAGACAGCCTTACAGGAATTATTGGCAAATGGTCAACTGGAAATATTGGAAGGCGGTGAGCAGAATGTTAAAAGTGACACGCTTGCCATGGCCCTGCCCCACTGGAGAGCCCTGGAGGAAAAATTCATTCAACTTGTTGAAGCCCACCACAAACAATATCCACTGCGCAGGGGGATTCCGCGTGAAGAATTGAAAAGCAGACTAAAACTTACAGCACGCATTTTCAATGCCGCCCTCTCATCACTCGTCACTCGCAACTCGCTACTTGATGTGCGCGGAGTCGTATCCAGGCCGGGGCATGAGATCCGCTTCAATGGACAGGAGCAGGCTCATATTCAGGCATTGAGGCGCAGGTTTGAGACGGCTCCGTATGCCACGCCAAGTGTCAAGGAATGTCAGGCAGAGGCAGGCGAGGAAGTCTTCAATGCCCTGGTTGAATCAGGAGAGTTTGTGTTGGTTTCGCAGGAGGTTGTGTTTCGTAAGGTTGATTATGATGACATGGTCAGAATGATTCGATCAACCATTCAGGAAAAAGGACAGGCAACTCTTGGCGAAGTGCGTGATATGCTGGGAACAACCCGAAAATATGTTCAGGCTCTGCTTGAACACCTGGATGCTGTCGGCGTTACCATGCGCGACGGCGATGCGAGAAAACTGAGAAATCAGGCATAATGAAATTTATAAAAGCGATCCTGCGCCCGCCGGTCTTCAATGATGAAGAAAAGACACATCAGGCTTTTTTGCTTAATGTGCTTTTGTGGGCATTGATCGTCATACCCATCCCCTATTTAATTTATGTTTTGATCTCCCTGCCAGAGTTGGCCCAGCGGGCCATGATTCAGGCAGGGATTGGTGAGGCCATCAACATCTTCCTGTTGGTTCTCATGCGGCGTGGTTTTGTACGACAGGCAGCCGTTCTTCAGGTCAGTTCCATTTGGTTCTTCTTTACTTTGACGGCATTCACAGCATTTGGTGTACAGGATGAAGCATACCTTTTTGGGTATCCACTTGTGATCCTGATTGCGGGTCTTTTATTGGGAGCACGAATGTCCCTGGTAACGACCTTCTTTTCGCTGGCTTCAGGGTTGGCGATGGTTATTACAAACAATGCAGGTTTGCTGGTTACTCCCAGAGAGCGGCCCGCCATGTTTACCTGGGTGATCAGCCTGGTGATCTTTCCGGTGATGACGATCTTGCAATATCTAACATCCCGCACAATGAGGGCAGCGCTTCAAAAGGCGCGCAAAAGCGAGGAGCGTTATCGATTAATTTCAAGAGTCAGTTCAGACTACACATTTGAAAGCAAGGTAAATGCCAGGGGAGAGGCCGAGGCCTTTTGGATGGCAGGCGCCTTCGAAAAAATGACCGGTTACACAGAAGAAGAATATATTGCAAAAGGCGGATGGTATGCTCACATTCACCCCGACGATCTGGAAAAAGACGCCGAGGATATGAAAAAGCTCTTGAACAATCAGGACGTGGTGAACTCTGAGATCCGCACATTTACCAAAAATGGTGAGATACGTTGGGAGCGTATCTTTGCCCACCCGATCTGGAGCGAGGAAAAGAACCGTTTGGTTGGCATTCTGGGGGCAGTTCAGGATATCACCGAACAAAAGCGCTCGGAGGAACGTGAGGCTCAACGCAAGATCATGCTGGAGAAGGTCGTTCAACTCGGCAAGCAGGTGACAGAAAATAATGACCTCGATACTATTCTCCAGCGCATCTGGCATGCCATTCATGATGATCTAGGGTTCGACCGCCTGGGGATATTTCTTTACAATACTGAGCTTAACTCAATGGATAGTGCCCTTGGCACAGATGTGAAAGGCCACAAGGAAGATACCCGAGGGCATCGCTTTCCAATCGCTGAATGGACCACCTTTAAAAGCGTTCTTGAAAAGCCGGATGGCCTCTATTACACCCGCAATTACGATGTGGAAAATAATATTCCCAAAGACAATGAGATGTATGGCGTAAAGGAATATGCAGCGGTGGCGGTTTGGGCAGGTGAAAAACCCGTCGCAGCGATCACCGTGGATATGCTCATTACCCAGCGCCAGATTCAACCCGAACAACTCGAAGCACTGCGGCTGTTTGCCGGGTATGCCGGCCTTGCCATTGAAAATGCAAAGCTCTACTCTGCTTTACAGGAAGAGTTGAAAAAACGTCAGCAATTAATAAACGAACTCGAAGACAAAAACACCGAGCTTGAGCGTTTTACCTATACGGTATCTCACGATCTAAAATCCCCATTGGTCACCATTAATGGTTTTCTTGGTTACGCAGAAAAAGATGCCCGCGAAGGAAAATTCAGCCATTTCGAAAAGGATATCGAACGCATTCGCCAGGCTGTAAAAAAAATGCAGGCGCTCTTGAATGACCTGCTTGAACTTTCGCGCGTTGGCCGGTTAATGAATGATCCAACAGAAACCCGGTTTGGAGAGATCGTGCGTGAAACACTCGCCCTGCTCGAAGTTCCCATTAAAGAAGCGAGGGTTAGTGTCGAATTCATCGATGAAGGGTATATCATTTTCAGCGACCGGGTGCGACTGGTGGAAGTCGTTCAAAACCTGATCGATAATAGTATTAAGTTCATGGGCAGCCAGCCGCATCCCCGCATCCAAATTGGAACGATGAGCGACGTTCAAGGTCAACCCATATTTTTCATAAAGGATAATGGCATTGGCATCGATCCTAAATATATTGAACGCATTTTCGGGCTCTTCAATAAACTGGATGTCCATTCACAAGGTTCAGGCATTGGGCTGACCATCGTCAAACGTATTATCGAAGTGCATGGCGGCAATATTTGGGTCGAATCCCAGCTGGGCAGAGGCTCCACTTTTTTCTTTACCCTGCCTAACTCTGCCAAAGGCACATAAATAAAAAGGAGACATCATGTGTGGTCGTTTTACTCTTACCGTTGACCCTGCAGAATTATCAGATACATTCAGCAATTACACCTTTCCAAGCCAGTTCGCACCCCGCTTCAACATCGCCCCAAGCCAGCCTGTGCTTGCCATACCCAACGACGCAAAGAATCAGGCCGATTTCTTTTTGTGGGGTTTGATTCCCTCATGGTCGAAAGACCCCGCGATTGCCAACAAACTTATCAATGCACGTGGCGAAACCCTGGCCGAAAAACCATCCTTTCGCGGCGGATTCAAATACAAACGCTGTCTGATTCCAAGCGACGGCTTTTACGAATGGAAAACCAACCCCGGCTCAAAAACCAAAACACCCTACTTCATCCATATGAAAGACCGCATGCCATTCGCAATCGCCGGTTTGTGGGATGAGTGGCAATCACCAGATGGAGCTTCCGTTCGGACATGCACCATCATCACCACCGAACCAAACGAGTTGATGGCGACTCTTCACAACCGAATGCCTGTGATTCTCTCCCCTAGTGATTTTGACCTCTGGCTGGAACCAACGCCTCAGACTCCCGATAAACTGCAACACCTCATCAGACCCTTCCCCGCTGAAGCCATGACCGCTCATCCCGTCTCGACCCTGGTCAACAAACCCGGCAACGACCGCCCCGAATTGGTCGTCCCTGCTTGAACCAGTACGGCAAGCTTCAGCTTGCAAACATCCAGAAGTAGAACTTCTGGATTCCATTTAGACCATTCCACATGCAAAATCTAAAACTCTGGCTCGTCACCCGCTTCCCTGCCCTGGCCTCGCGAGACTATGTTCTCTTCCTTTCCGGTCAATTCATTTCCGTTATCGGTACCTGGATGCAAGCCACCGCTCTTCCGTATCTGGCCTATCGCATCTCAGGCCGCCCGCTTGATCTTGGCCTGATCGGTTTTTCGACCACACTACCCACCCTGCTCTTTGCCCTGCCCGCAGGAGTCCTTGTGGAGCACTGGGATAAGCGCAAGGCGGTCATCATCCTGCAGGCGCTTATGTCAGTGCAGGCTTTTGGGTTGGCATACTTAGCTTTTACCAATCAGCTTCAGATCTGGCATATCGTCAGCCTGGCTTTTTTCTATGGGTCCGCGGTTGCAGTAGAAGTGACTGCCCGCCAGGCCATGTTGATCGAACTCTCCGGCAGAGAGGCTTTGCCCAGCGCCATCGCTTTGCAAACCACGGCTTTTAATCTGGGTAGAATTCTTGGCCCGTTATGTGCAGGCTGGTTGATCGCCGCGACAGGAAACGAAGGTATTGTCTTCCTGATGAACGGAATCAGCTTTGTGTTCGTTATCATCGGTCTGTTGTTCGCGAGAACAAGCTACAAAGTAGAAAAAGAGTCTGAAACATCACAAGGCATGGGAAATGAATTCAAAGAAGGCTTGCGTTACATCGGCTCGAATGCAGTGGTACTTTCCGCGATCTTAATGTCCACCTTGTTGGGATTTTTTGGTATTCCACTTGTGCAACAGATCCCCGCCATTGCCCGTGATATTCTTCTGCCGATCCTGCAAGTCGAATCCTTGATCGCTGCGCGCACCAGCAGCCTTTACACAGCCCAGGGCGTGGGCGCTGTGACCGCAGCATTTATGATGGCCTATTTTGGCCTGGCCAACAAGAGCAAGACCCTCTTGTGGGGACAGGTTCTTTTTATTATTCCCATCATTATCCTGGGAACCACTACGAACTCCACTTTGGCGCTGATACTGCTGGCCTTTGTCGGCTGGGGGACTGTGACCCAGCTGATCAGCATGAACACAATGATTCAGGTGCGTGTCCCAAATGAACTGCGCGGGCGTGTGTTCAGTATTTATTTTTGGGGGTTACAGGGGGTGGCGCCCTTTGGCAGTATTCTGGTGGGCTGGGTGGCACAAACCTGGAATGTGCAAATGGCTGTCGTTGGTGGTGGGTTGGCCTGCCTGGCTGGGGTTATCCTTGTTCGGTCGTTTTTTATGCAAAAACTGCAATCAGCGGGTTAAATAAGCATGAGGAATTCCACCCCCAGCTTGACTGTGATTTTTTGGCCATGTTATGATGACACCCATGCAAAATGATTTCAAAGAAGATGCCCCTGGCCGTAAACCCCAGAATAAGGAGTCCGCTCCCGATCTGGAAAAGCCGGTTTCCAGATCCTTTTTTCCTCAGTGGATGAATACCCTGGCAAAAATGGGTTTGGGCGAGCCGCTCATGCAAATTGGCACAAATCTTTTTTCGGTGCTGGCAATTGTATTGGTGATCTTTATGGCGCAGGCATTTTATCGTCAGGCTGGGAACCAGTCTGGGGCGAGCGAACCAGTGGCGGCGGAGTCGGAGGCGATAAGTTCGGCGGTGGATTCATTTCCGGCTTTGAGCCTTCCCATCCTGGATGGCATTTCGCGTTCGGCGCAGCTTCATACCAATATTCCATCCCGCCCGCGCAACGAATTATCGACGTATACAGTGCAGGATGGCGATACGGTCTTTGGGATCGCCGAAAAATTCGGTTTGCAACCAGAGACCATTTTATGGGGAAATTACAATATTCTATTGGATGACCCACACTCACTCAAGCCGGGCCAGGAGTTGACCATCCTCCCTACCGACGGTGTGTATTGGGAATGGCTGGGCGGCATTCCTTTTGGTGAGTGGGCAAAATTCTACGGGGTGACGGCAAAGGATATCATCGAGTACCCAGGAAATAATCTTGACCCGAACGCGGTTGGCGATTATGAAAATGCGAACATTCGCACGGGAACGTGGCTGATCATCCCCGGCGGAAAGCGCGACTTTGTGAGCTGGAGTGCGCCGTTGGGTGTGACCCGCGAAAACCCCGCCTCGGCTCGCGTCCTTGGGGCTGGTGCCTGTGACCCGGTCAGTGGCGGCGCTGTGGGCTACGGTTATTTTATTTATCCTACCAACAAGCATTATCTTTCAGGGTTCGATTATTCAACCAAGACCAATCACCTTGGCCTGGATTTTGCCGGGAATGAAGGGGAGGCTGTCTATGCTTCGGATGCAGGCGTGATCGTATACGCTGGTTGGAACGATTACGGCTATGGCAATATGATCATGGTTGACCATGGCAATGGGTTTCAGTCACTGTATGCCCATCTGAGCGCGCTTAATGTTGGTTGCGGTCAAAGTGTTGGGCAGGGAGATGTGATCGGTGCGGTAGGTACAACGGGACGCTCTTCCGGCCCGCATTTACATTTTGAACTGATGGCAGGGATGAAAGTTAACCCGTGGGATTATCTGCCGCCGCCCTAATCCTTGCCAAAGCAGGCAGGCTGGACTATAATCCCGCTCGCTTGACCGGGTGCGTAGCTCAGTTGGTTAGAGCGCTACTATCACACAGTAGAAGTCCGGGGTTCGAGTCCCTGCGCGCCCACAAAAAAACCGTCTCATAGAGGCGGTTTTTTGCCATATCGAATACTGTATGCTACAATGCAAAAATCTTGGGAAATTCCCCACAATTTCATCTGTTTAATTACTATAACAATAGGAGAATATCATGAAAGCTCAACGTCCCTTTGTGATGATCGTTGCCTTGATATTGTTAGTCAGTCTGGCGTGTTCAACCTTAACGGGTGGAGCATCACAACCAGAGGCAGTTGAAGAACCAGATGCAGCTGCCGCAGACACAAACCCGTCTCCGCAAACGCCACCGGAGGTATTGCCCAGCGCCACGCCTGAGCAGGCAACTGAAGTTGTCCCCACGGATACCCCTGCTTCTACCGGGCCGTATTTCACCGAGGAATTCGATAGCGACCCGCAATGGGATTATATAGCCGTTAAGGATGAAACGAACGCCAAACAAGTTGATTCCGACCCCGAAAGTGTTACCACAAAATTTTCAAACGGCCGTATGATCTTCAACATCCCTGAAGAATGGCTTTCAGCCTTCTACACCTACACCGGAGAGACCTACGAAGATGTGCGTCTGGATATGGAAGTCGAGAATCGCGGCGTGAGTGCCCAGCAGGTCAGCCTGGTATGTCGTTCGTCGGGTGATAAATCGTATGAAATAGAAGTGAGCAGTAATGGCAAATGGATATTTAAATTAAACAGGCGTCAGGTCATCAATGGCGCCTCGACTGCGATCAAGACAGGCAAGGAGACCAATCAATATACGTTGATCTGCAAAGGGAATGAGGTCACGTTCCTTTTTAACGGAACAGAGCCCAAGGGCAGTCCGTTCATCGATAATCAAGCGGCTTTAGGTGCAGGCAATGTCGGTTTCGTGGTCACGTCCAAGCGAGCAATTCCTGTTGACGTGGAAATAACCTGGTTCAAGGTCTCTGAACCGTAACGAGAAGTCTTAGATTCGAATCCCTTGCACACCCCAGAAAAACCGTCTCGCAGGAGGCGGTTTTTTGCCATATCGAATACTGTATGCTAAAATGAAAAATAATTGGGAAAGTGTACAGAACCCCTCAATTTTATTCTCTCAATCGCAATAACCACAGGAGACTATCATGAAAGCCCAACGTCCCATTTTGACGATCGTTGCCTTGATATTGTTTGTCAGTCTGGCATGTACGACGATTCTGGGAACACCCGCCTCGGAAGCCACCGCAGGTACTGAAGAAACAAATGTGGCCCCTCCACCACCAGTGGAGAAAAGCCCCACTCCAAAAGAACAGGCAACTGAGATCGTTCCTACTGATACACCCGCTGCCTCACCTTATTTCACCGAGGAATTCGATAGTAAGCCTGCCAACTGGGAACTTGTGGTGGTGCCAGACAATCCAGATCCTAGTAAAAAATCGGATATTGAAAGTGTCACCACTGCATTTTCAGACGGCCGGATGGTCTTCGATATCCCTGAAGAATGGCTTTCAGCCTTTTATACCTACACAGGAGAAACCTATAAGGATGTGCGCCTTGACATCGAATTCGATAACAAAGGCGTGAATTCCAATCAGGTCAGCCTGGTATGCCGTTCAGACGGCGGTGACAAGTCTTATGAATTGGAAGTAAGCAACGATGGCAGATGGGTCTTTAAAGTAAATAGACAGATCGTCAACAGAGGCGCCTCTGATAAGATCAAAGTTGGAAAGGGCATCAACCACTACACGATGATCTGTGTGGATAACGAAATATCCTTCTTTTTCAATGATGTTGAGCCAAAGGGCAGCCCCTTTGTTGACAATCAAAATGCATTGGGTGCGGGGTACGTTGGATTGGTCGTCACGGCCAAGGGGAAAATCCCGGTCAATGTTGAAATTGACTGGTACAAGATCTCTGAGCCGTAAGGAATTGATAAAAAAGCAAAAGTCCTCGATCTCTCGAGGACTTTTTGTTTGGCTCCTGGCAGAGGACTTGAACCTCTAACCTAGCGGTTAACAGCCGCTCGCTCCGCCGATTGAGCTAGCCAGGAACGCGAGCGATATTATATGGATAAGCCTCTTTATTGTCAAGCCGAATTTCAATAGTGAATGGAACTGAGGTTATCTAGTTTATCGGTAGTATGGGTGGCGATGATCTGGCGCACAGTTCCCGTCAAACCACGCACGACCAGTGTATCAGTGGTGATGTGATCGCCATAATAGCGCACACCTTTGAGCAATTCGCCATCGGTAATGCCGGTGGCGGCAAAGAATACATCTTCAGAAGAGACGAGGTCATCCATCGTCAACACCTTATCGAAGTCATAGCCAGCATCCCGTCCGCGCTGTTTTTCTTCCTCATCGCGGGCAAATAATTTTCCCTGGATCTCCCCTCCCATGGCGCGTAAAGCACAGGCCGCAATGACTCCTTCCGGCGTGCCGCCAATGCCAAGCAACACATCCACACCGGCATCCGGCCAGGCTGTCATCAGGGCAGCAGCCACATCACCATCTGGGATTTGC
The DNA here is from genome assembly GCA_035333265.1 of Anaerolineales bacterium. Classification (GTDB taxonomy): domain Bacteria; phylum Chloroflexota; class Anaerolineae; order Anaerolineales; family Villigracilaceae; genus Villigracilis. The sequence continues at coordinate 5,017 of DAOQPR010000008.1, read as the reverse complement.
CGGATGCGTGCCCCAGCTTTGCGGATCTCAGCCACCATATCATCATGGCGGGGGCGGTCGAGGATGATCGTGGTTAGGTCTTCCACGGTCTTGCCTTTAGCCTTCGCGATGGCTTTAAGATTTTCCGCAATGGGTTTTTCAATATTGATCTTACCTTTTCCCTCCGGGCCAACCGCAATCTTGTTCATATACACAAATGGGCCGGGGTCGAACATTGTTCCACGTGGGGCCAGCGCCACAGTGGCAAGTGAATTACTGCGTCCAAACGCCAAAGGCCGCGTCCCGTCGATGGGGTCAACCGCAACATCCACTTCAGGCTGCGAGCCGTTACCAACCTTCTCACCGTTATACAACATGGGAGCACGATCCTTCTCCCCTTCGCCGATCACGATGATGCCATCCATGTCGATCGTGCTAAGGATAAGGCGCATCGCATTCACCGCAGCCTGATCCGCCCCTTCTTTATCTCCCCGTCCCATAAAGCGACCTGCCATCATAGCCGCCGCCTCGGTCACCCGTGCTAGTTCGAGAGCCAGATTACGAGTGGGAGTTGCACCAAGAACTTTCATGTAGTCCTCCTATCATTAGAGAATGAACCAAACGAGAAAGTAATATCCGATCACGGCACCCCACAGCCACGAGTCAATGCGGTCGAAGAACCCGCCATGACCAGGGATGATATCGCTCGAATCTTTGAGACCCGACTGTCGTTTGAACATGCTTTCACCCAGATCGCCCAGTGGCGGCAATGCGCCCAACAAAAGCCCCAAGAGTGCGCCCTGCCAAATGGTAATGTCACCAGCCAGACTGCCATATGTGGAGAAAACCCAGACATAAAAAGCGCCCTGAGTTGCCCCAGTGAAGACACTGGCCGCATAGCCCTCCCAACTTTTCTTGGGGCTGAGGCGGGGAGCCATCTTATGGTTGCCATAGGCCCGGCCAATGGAATAGGCTCCACTATCCCCTGCCCAAATACAGAACATCACCAGCATGAACCACCAGCCGCCTTCAGGCAGGTTGCGCAGGTCCAGCAGATAGGCGCCAATCCAACCGATATAAACGATACCTGTGATAGTGGCACCAAAATCGAGCGCGGCCAGGTCTCTGCCGCGCTCATATTGAATCAGATGCCAACCCATGGCGATGAGAATACCTGCCGCCAAAACAGGCATGGCAAAGGCTGGAAAAAACATGCGAGTAAAGATCACAGCAAACACCCCGCCTACCGTAATATACATTTGGGGCTCGTACTTTGCTGCCCGAAACATTCCTACATATTCCCAGGCCGCGCCAACTAAAAATGTTCCCATAAGCAAAAAGTAGAAGAACCCGCCAAGCAAGATGGCGGGTACTCCAATAACTGCTAATCCCAAGGCTGTGACGAGTCTTCTATGCATTTGATTCCTGAAGCTCTTCGGAAGACACCTTTCCATATCGTCGGTCACGGTGAGCAAAGGCTTCCAATGCGCGGCGATATTCTTCTTTATCAAAATCAGGCCAGAAGGTTGGTGTAATATACCATTCCGAATAAGCAGCCTGCCAAATGAGGAAATTGCTTACGCGCAACTCCCCCGAAGTTCGAATAATCAGATCCGGGTCGGGTACACCTGCCGTGAACAAATACTTGTTCACCAATTCATCGGTCACTTCATCGGCTCGAATCCCATCATTGATGATCTTCTGAATTGCGCAAACAATCTCATCCCGGCCGCCATAATTAAAAGCCACGTTCAAGACCAGCCGGTCATTGTTCTTTGTCAACTCGATGGCATTCAGCACTTTTTTCTGGATCTTCGGATCAAGGCGTTCCAACCGCCCAATATGGCGAAGTTGTACACCTTCCTTGTTTAATTCACCCAGTTCACGGTCGATCACATCCTGCAAAATGAACATTAACCCCTGCACTTCCTCAGGCGGGCGCCCCCAGTTTTCAGTGGAAAACGCATAAATGGTAAGGTATTTGACCCCAAACTCAACCGAGGCACGAATAACGCGGCGCAAATTTTCAGTGCCAGCTTTATGTCCTGCAAGGCGCGGCAAGCCACGTTGAATTGCCCAACGGCCATTACCGTCCATGATCATGGCTACATGTTGAGGAACCTTTTCGAGGGAAGTGTTTAAGGAGGATTCTGTCATTTTGATTACTCTTTTCAATACCATGGGCATTGAAAATATAGTCAGGCTAGACTTCCATGATCTCTTTTTCTTTGTTCTGCCCAAGCTTGGCGACCTCTTCAACAAACTTGTCAGTCAGTTTTTGAAGATCCTCTTCACCACGCTTGAGATCATCTTCTGTGATCAGTTTTTCTTTTTCATACTCACGAATATCGTTATGAAGATCACGCCGGACGTTACGAACTGCAATGCGGGCTTCTTCAAGACGATGGCTCATATGTTTGACTAGGTCACGGCGGCGCTCTTCGGTGAGCGGCGGCAGGTTCAAATGAATGACCTTACCGTCAGAATTGGGATTCAGTCCCAGGTCTGAGGCGCGAATCGCCTTTTCGATATCCTTGAGAGAGCCTGCATCAAATGGTTTAATTGTCAGGGTGCGGGGTTCGGGAACGCTGATGGATGCCAGGTTCATGAGCGGCGTCGGTGTACCATAGTACTCAACTGGCAGTTTCTCCACCAGGGTTGGGCTGGCGCGCCCGGTACGAATACCGTTCAAATCATCAACAAGGGATTGGATCGCGCCGTGCATGCGGGTTTCGGCGTCTTTCAAAAGGCTCTTGACTTCATCTGTACTCACGATCTTCCTCCAAAAAAATTTTCCGATACAAGGATACCTTAAAATAAGGATTTAGGCTATGGGAAGGCAAATGACTGAGAGTTTATGGCAAAAAAGGAGAGACTCTCAATAAAAAAAAGCCTCCCCTATTCCCTGTAAAGGAATTCAAAGGGGAGGACTTTCAAGTCAAAGTTATGCAGTTACGAGCGTTCCAACATTTTCACCACGCAACGCACCAATGAGCGCCTTGCTATCCCATAAATTCAACACCAGGATCGGCAGGTTGTTTTCCATACATAAAGTAATGGCCGTGCTGTCCATGACTTCGAGTCGACGATTTAGGACGTCGATGTAGCTGAGCGTATCGAAACGCTTGGCAGATGGGTTTTTCTTCGGGTCAGAATCATAAACGCCATCCACCTTGGTGGCTTTGATCACCACATCAGCTTCGATCTCAGTAGCACGCAAAGCCGCGGCCGTATCGGTGGTGAAGAAGGGATTGCCTGTACCTGCCCCAAAGATCACAACCCGGCGCTTTTCAAGATGGCGAACCGCCCGTCGGCGAATATACGGTTCAGCAATGGCGCGCATCTCAATGGCAGACATAACGCGGGTATATACACCCTGACGTTCCAGGGCATCCATTAGTGCGATGGCATTCATCACAGTGGCAAGCATACCCATGTAATCAGCCGTGGAACGGTCCATCCCACGCTCTAATCCCTGTTTGCCGCGCCATAGGTTGCCAGCACCGATGACCACAGCCACATCCACGCCCATATCATAGACTTCCTTGATGCGGCTAGCAATCGCCTCGGCTTCCTCTACGTTGATGCCATAGCCGGAAGAACCTCCAAGCGCTTCACCACTTAATTTGAGCAGGATCCTTTTATATTTCAATTCAGCCATTCATACCTCCAAGTATTGACAGAAAAAAAGCCAACCCGAAGGCTGGCTTTCCAAACTCATTAATTTTGGGTGCTTTCGCCAAGTTCCCATCGCTGAAAGCGTCGAACAATGATATTCTCGCCAATGGCAGCCACATTCTGTAAAATGAGCTTTTCAATACTGATCGACTCATCACGAATGTACGCCTGGCGCAACAAGCAAACTTCATCCTTAAATTTTTCGATGCGGCCCTCCACGATCTTGGGGAGAACATTATCCGGTTTGCCTTCTTCCTTGGCACGGGCACGGGCAATTTCAGCCTCATGTTCAAGCTCGGCAGCCGGGATCTGATCGGCAACGATGTATTTAGGAGCGCTGGCAGCGATCTGCAAAGCAATTTCATGGGCGAGGTGGCGGAATTGTTCGTTACGAGCAACAAAATCGGTTTCACAGTTGATCTCAACCATCACACCCACGCGGCCATTACCATGGGAATACAATTCGACCACACCATTGGAAGCATCGCGGTCCGAACGTTTGGCAGCCGTGGCCATGCCTTTTTCACGCAGCCAATCCACAGCCTTGTCAAAATCGCCGTCGGCTTCCTGCAGCGCTTTGCGGCAATCCAACATGGGAGCGTTGGTCGCACCGCGCAATTGTTTGATCATTTCAGTCGTAATTTCCATTGTATCTATCCTTGATTTTTCTCAATACTGCTACTCTGATGCTGGTGCAGTCTCAGAAGTTTCGTCGGCCTTGGGATTCAACTTGGCTAACGTGGATTTGCCGAGCAAGGCGCTGTCATCCGCGTTGTCATCCGCCTCCACCACCATTTGGCGGGCCGGGCGAGACTTGGGCTTGGCATCCGCTGAAGCTTCGGCAGGTTGTTCCTGCTGATCATCCTTGCGCATGGCCTTGCCTTCGAGCACGGCATCTGCCATTTTTGAAACCAACAACTTGATGGCGCGAATGGCATCATCGTTTGAAGGAATGACATAATCCACATTCAGAGGATTGCAGTTGGTATCCACAAGAGCAACGATCGGAATATTGAGCAGATTCGCTTCGTTCACCGCAGAGTCTTCGCGTCCCACATCTACAATGAAGAGCAGGTCCGGCAAACGCTTCATAGAGCGGACACCGCTCAGGCGGGTCTGGAGGCGGGTGATTTCGCGTTCAATCAACAAGCCTTCCTTCTTGGTGAGGCGATTGATGTCGCCCGAGTCGCGCAGTTTTTCGAGGCGCTCAAGTTCCTGGATACGCTTGAACATGGTATTCCAGTTGGTGAGCATACCGCCCATCCAGCGTTCGGTCACGTACGGCATACCGGCGCGGGTGGCTTCTTCGGCAACGGTTTCCTGTGCCTGGCGCTTGGTGCCGACAAAAAGCACCGCCCCG
>DAOQPR010000007.1:18001-24755 GCA_035333265.1 Anaerolineales bacterium | reverse complement strand
AAGAGGGCATGAAGCGCGCGAAAATATCGGGAGATGAAATGCTCATCCGAAATGCATTCAAAGACTTCTTGATCCTGTACTAGTTTGAAGTAAACGAAAGTGACAGTCCCTCGCAGGCGACTGTCACTTTTTATTTCCTTTCGTGTTTTATCCATAAATTGCATCGGTAGAGGAGCGTGGCATGGAATCAATCGAAACCATCATCGTTGGCGCTGGGCAGGCGGGACTTGCCACCAGCTATCACCTCAAGCAACTTGGGCGCCAGCATGCGAGTGTCTTGGGCGTAGCCCTTCTACAAAGTATCGCATAATTTAGTAAACAAAAACTTGGATTTTCCTTCGTAATTTTCAACAAAAAGTTTACTTAATTATGAGACGAGCGATAATTTGCCTCTGGTGTGTAATCTCTCCGACATTCTCCGCATTTATAGCGTTGACTACCTGATTGATTGAAGCCTGCTTTCATTTGTCTCCAATTCTCTCCACAACTTAGACATTTCATCTCTCTATTTTAATTCCTATCTTGGACACTCCCAAACCTGCAATAGCAGGCAAGGCAGTTCCTTTGCCCTTATAATGAATAGACCTAATAATATACAGCCATCTGAAAGGAAGAAATTCATATGCCAGATGATCAGGATAAGATTCGTATCCTTGTGCTTTCGGGCGGAGGCGGGCGCGGCGCATTTCATGTGGGCGTGTACAAATATCTAAGCGAGCATGGCTGGGACCCGCAGATCGTGATCGGCACCTCCATTGGCGCGGTGAACGGTGCGGCTATAGTGCAGGGGCTAAGTCCGCAACAATTGGAAGAGGTTTGGATTCCATTACAAGAACAGCATATCGAAGCTTTGCCGCCCGGAATGCGCTGGCTGGCACGCAAGGTTGTACGGGCCATCTTCAAGGATGTGGTTGGGTCGAATCTACCGCAAGTTCGCCCGGAGGATGCAGATATTCCCAAAAATTACTGGCCGCCCCTGCCCCTCCTGCCGAAATGGTTTGCCGAGCGTTTGATCGGCCGCTGGACAAATCTGCTTGATACGGCTCCATTGCGCGATACGCTGCTCACCCGCATGAGCTTTGATGCGCAGAAAATTGCCGACAGTAAAAAGGCTTTACTCATCGCCGCAACGAACGTCCGCACCGGAGCGCGCATGATCTTCTCCAACCGGCCGGTGAAGCGGCGCAGTACAGGTGAAGAGCGTGACGATGTGAAATTGGGGATTGACATCAATCGCATCGTAGCCAGTTGCAGCATTCCGTTGATCTACCCCTGGACGTATGACCCGGAGACGGATGCGCATTATTGGGATGGCGCAGTTGTCTCCAATACCCCGCTCGGCGCAGCCCTGGATGTGATGCATGAACAACCTGCGGACATCCCGGCTGAGGTTGTTGTTGTGTTGATGACCCCCTGGCGCGACGGCAAGGATCAATCTCCTGCAGGGCGGGAGGAATTACCCGGCTCCTTTGGCGAGGCCATTACATGGACATTGGACTGGGCACTGCTGGCCTCCTTCCGCGAAAGTTTGAATGCCATTCAAGGCGGCAATCGTCTGGCCGAGCAGGAACGCAGACTCAGCAAGCCCCCTTATCAATACCGGCATGTAGATGTAAAGATCATTGCGCCGGAAAACTTCATGTCGGCCAATCGCATTATAGATTATGAAACACAGGCTACGCTTGAATTAATCCAGAATGGATATGATGCAGCCGGAAAGGTTTTCGAGTCATAGTGTAAAGAATTTCACAAATAGATCCGAGGGATCATCGTTCCCGGATATATTTTTTATTCCCAACGTGTTTCAATACATTGAGATCATCAGTAAAGGAGTGCAAAAGTAACGATCTCATGAATATGAGGGTCATTCCTCTATTTCGCTGTGCGGATACAAAGTAAAACATACCCACTTCATCGAATTTCGATTTTGATAATTGGCATCCATGGGAACGCTGGTATCATCGAGCCATAAGAAAACTGCCTGTTTTGGGAGGACAGGTCAATGAATAAGCCGAACAATATACTTTCCGACGAAATGTTCCAGACTATTTTTATGCAAGCAGGGGATGGCATTTTCCTTATTGATGAACAAGGAGTAGTTATCGAAGCAAACCCACGCGGTTGTGAGATTTTGGGTTACCCGCGGGAGGAGTTGATCGGCAAAGCAGTCATGAGTCTCCATCCTGCAGATGAAATAAACCATATTCAAAGACAATTGACACGGTTATCTGCGGAAAAACTGGTCACCATCGAAAGTGCCTATATTCGCAAAGATGGCTCACGTGTCCCTGTTGAGATCACAGGAAAACTCTTATCAAACAACCTGATCATCGGTTTACTGAGGGATATTTCCGAACGCAAAAAAGCTGAAAAGGCCACACAGGAATTGCTTGCCACCGATTCTCTTACCGGCCTTTATAATCGCCGCTATTTTTTTAGTATTGCCAATGTACTTATTTCAGAATCAGCACGGTATGGGAAACCCATCACATTACTGCTTCTTGATCTCGACCATTTTAAAAAGGTCAATGACTCGTATGGTCATATGAAAGGTGATCTGGCCCTACAACACCTCGCAAACAGCATTCGCTATGTAGCACGGACGTCAGATATAGCTGCACGGCTTGGCGGCGATGAATTTGTGATCTTCCTGCCGCAAACGGACAAATCCCAGGCTTTTTGTTTGGCAGAACGCCTGCGAACATGGCTGCTAAAAAATCCGGTTTCGAACAGCAGTGACGTCTTTTTTATTTCGGCAAGTATTGGGGTTACCAGTACTCCTGTTCCGCATCAGACGATCTCCATTGATACTCTCATTGAGCAGGCCGATCAGGCACTTTATAAAGCCAAACAACAGGGGCGTAACCAGACCTGCACATGGTCTTTAACTGAAAATCATCCACCCGGCAAGGATATCCCCTCCACAACAAAGTAAATGCAAAGATCTGTCCGTCTGAAGGCAGATATTTCTATTTTTTCACCCTTGACACCTAGCAATGCTATGTATAGAATCGCTAAGTATGAACAATGAAGTATTAAAGGGCCATCTTGATTTTCTCCTGCTTGCCGTACTTGCAGAAGGTGCAGCGCATGGCTATGCTGTGATTGAAGTCCTGCGGCAACGCAGCAACGGTCAGTTTGATCTACCGGAAGGGACAATCTACCCTGCGCTTCACCGCCTCGAAACCCAGGGACTGCTTAAGAGCCAATGGATCAAGACTGCTTCGCGCCGCAGACGGGTGTATGAACTAACAGCCAGGGGAAAACAGGCCCTGATAAAACGTCAGAATGAATGGAAAATCTTTTCGACAGCAGTCAATGCGACTGCAGGGATTTAATATGAGAAAAAAGCTAACTCTTGCTTCCTATCTGGATGAACTTCGCCGCAATATGCAAATGAAGGGTACATTTGATCCAGACACATTTGCAGAAATCGAGAGCCATTTACTTGAGTCGATTGATCAAGGAGTTCGCCGTGGGCTCACACCCAAAGAAGCTGAACAGGATGCCCTTATCCGTTTTGGTTCAGTGCAAGTTGTTTCCTCCATCTTTGAAACAGGAAGGACATTCCCCATGCAAAGAATATTACTGGCTGTTGCCGTGCTTTCTGGTCTCCTTATCGCCTATGTCGACTCCCGCCCCAATTGGGATGATACCGGCATTACCGCGGGGGCCATTCTTCTTCTTTGCGGTGTGATTGCTTTGATCGGGTTTCAGCGTCCCTGGCTGCTGGCTCTGGCAGTTGGCGTATGGATTCCGCTATATGGATTATTCGTCACGCAAAATTATGCCTCAATTCTGGCGCTCATTATTGCTTTCATGGGTGCCTATGCAGGCTGGGCGGTCCGCCTGGGAATTAACCGAATTTTTCATCCCGCATAAAAAGAATTTATTACGAGCGGAACGGCTGTTCCGCCCGTTTTTTTTCGAATCTTTAAACGATCTGATCCTTGAAAAAAATTAATAACGCGGGATCGAAGCATCGATGATCTTGGCAACAGCACTGATCGTGGTTTGGGGTTGAAGGGAATTGGTGTTCAAATTAACACTCATGCCCCGTAATTGACCGTCATTCAACACCACCCAACCGCCAACCCAGTTTTCTCCGTTGATGGTCTCTTCAGAGCGGTATAAGCCAGCATCTCCTGCAGCACGTTCGGCCGTAAAGGTGTAGGTCTGTCCGTTATAGGTAATGCTTCCGCTGGCAGAGTCAACTGTCAGCGCAGCAAGAAGCGAGTTTCCATCTGCACTGATGTCAATGTTGCCTGTGTCCAAATCCACTTTGTCGCCAGCATCCCCGTGAAGCCATTGGGTAATGGTCTGCCCGTCACAGATATAGGCAAGCACTTCACTACCGTTGCTGGCAATGGCTATGAAAGCATCGGTGCCATCCACCCTGCCAACCCATGAGCCTGTAATGCCTACCGGGTTTTGTGAAGAGCCGCAAGCGCTGACGAATAGAGCAAGTACAAACATAGATAAAATTCTGCGTATCATGGTTTCTCCTTATGGAATTGATAAATCGCCAGTTTCAAAACCGAGCACCTGGCTGTTCAACAAACTAAAAACACCGGCTGGATTGGAACGAAATAACCATGCGTGAAGCATCCATGGGCTTTCGTTCCAATGAGTGCCATTTTGGGATGTGCATTCCGCTTCATTCAAGGGGTTGATGGTTCCATTTTCCCAGATGCAAATACCAGGTGGAGCATATTCGTGATAATGCCATGCAGCCAGCGGAGCAAAGTATGCAGGAGGGGTCTCATTGTTTTTTGGCAGCAGCCAGCCAACGCCGACCAACTCATAGCTCCAATCCAGATGATGCTCGTATAAAAGAAAGGTGGGATGCTCCACATCAAAAACACCTGAAGCTAAAATTTTGCGATTGATAAAATGCCCGCCTTCCCAATTACGACTCGGGCCTTCCTGTTTATATCCATCAACAATGGCAAGTTGAACATCCTTATACTTTTCAGTGGCTGCTCGGGCCCGTGACAACATGGCATTGATTTCTGTCAACTTTTCAAGACTGATATTGATCTCATCTCCATAGCTGTGAATGACTGCCCCTTGGTCAGCCAGATCATGTTGATGTGATTGGGGTGCGGGTTGTGGAGCCTGGAAGCTGGCAAAGCCAACAATTCCCGCAATAATAAGAATTGTCAAAAGCAGTATATTACCCCATTGCGGCCGGATTGTTCCAGATGATATGGAAAGAAACACTCCCATGGCCAAACATACCATCCCCGCCAAATAAAAAATCATATGGTCCAATTGAATAGGCAGTGAAATTTGATCTACACTTGAACCTATAAGTTCAAGCAACACTCCGGTTACGATAAAAGTAAATCCTGTTCTCATGGCGGAATGTCACCTCTACAAATTACTACCAGTAAAATTTCTGATTATCTGGCAACACATCAATTTTCCAACAACAGAATTGATCTTTAATGGGGTTATTCAGGTACTGCTTACTAAAATTTAAATAAGCAGGTCAGATCGGTTTTATTTTACTTTACAGTTATATATGTATGGGTAATGACCCTGCTATAACAGAATGGAGTTTGAGAATCAGATACATACTCCGGCAAAAATCACTTTAAATGCGAATGCAAATTTGGAAAAGGGTGGAAGGCTGAGAGTTGCCAATTCTCCTTCCCAGGCAACTGAGATCGTTCCCCTTTGCCTGGGAAGGAGAAAATCCATTATTCCAGGGCCCACACCCATGAGTCTTCAAATTTACAGGAACCTTCCCGGGATTCCTGTGCCGCCATGAATCCAAAGTAGCCATCCATTCGTTGTTTGCTTGTGTCAAAATAACGGCCCTGACGTTCACCGTTAACGTAAACAATGAATTGTTCGTCCATGGCAACCAATATGAATTGATTCGTTGCGTCATTATCTGAATCAAGGCCGCTGGCATATTGGACCTTTGTGATACTGTTCTTGATCTGGCCAAATTCAAATACGTCGATCAAATAAACAGGAGCGCCAATGAATCGGAAGAAATACAGCAGATATTGTTTGCCTCTATCGAGATTCTCTTCTGAACGAAATGCCAGGCCGCATACAATCAATCCACCTGAAACCCAGGTCACATCCGTTTTGAAAATGAAGTTTTTCGCCGTTAAATTTTTATCCAATGGTTTATAGGTGTTATTTTGTGGGCCAGACATATTAATGGTTGTCGGACTGGCCTGCTGCCATGCCAGACGCCCATTTTTATAGGGTATCTCATCTGTATCGCCGAAAATATCTTCCAGTTCGGTCATAACAGTACCCGCTGACTCCGTTGCCCGGGCTGCCACAGTCGCCGTAACATTCGGTGTTGCTGTGGGGGTGGATGTTTCTGTTGGTTTTGGGGTTTGCGTCGGTTCCGGTGTGTTTGTAACAGGAACGGTTGTAGAGGTTGCTGGTACAGTACTACCTCCACATGCCAACTGCACCAATATTGCTGCCAATATAAAATATTGAAAATATTTCATTAATAGACCTCCTTTTGAATTTCCCTCCCGTTCACTTTACCTACACTGGAAACAGGAAAGCTTGGCAATATTCTAAGTTCTTTCGCGGAAAATTGCAAACCTAATAATTCCCCATATCCCTCCCTTAACCATATCCTACCCACTTGCGGAACAAAAGGGGTTGAATATCCATCTTTACGGTAACAATAGGAGAAATCATGTTGAATAAAACGCCAATGACCATAATTATTTGTTGGATTATCGTGACTGTCCCAGCCTGTTCACTATTC
>DAOQPR010000007.1:6749-17901 GCA_035333265.1 Anaerolineales bacterium | reverse complement strand
GTAAAGTTCTGAATGAGAAGTACCCAGGTTACTCCGGATACAAGATCTTCTCACGAGTTGGGTTTAATAACACCCTGGACCAGGCTATTATTTATATTGGGCAAATATGGGGACCATTGGCAGGTAATGGAACCTGCTATTATCTGGAAAAACAAAACGGTGAATGGGTGGTGATGGGGGAGATCATGATCTGGATATCCTAAACCATTAGGAGGTGTTCTCTGTCAGTATTACAGAACCCATCCAAAGCAAAATGCTTGTTATGCCATTAAATCTCACGCGGTAAAATAGATTACCTTGGGCAGGTTGACCAACCCCAGGTCAATTTGCCCCAATAGGAGTTTGTGAATGTGGCAACGATGGATCGAGTATTTTAAGCCGCCAATATTTCCAGGGGATGAAGATAAAACGCGGCGTGCCCGCGTTTTGAATGCCCTGCACCTGAACATGGGTGGCGCCTTGATGACCCTGGGTCTCATTGGAGCGGTTTTCTTTTTTGAAGAAAAAAAGATTTCCCTCATCATCCTGCTGTGCAGCCTTTTGGTGACTGCTTTTAGCATGATGATGAACAGGCGTGGAATGGTAACCACAAGCGGCATACTCCTCCTCAGCACATTGTGGAGCATAACTGTATTTTTATTATCGCTTTCAGGAGGAATGCATAGCCTGGACATTATTTTTTTTGTATCTGGCACGGTGATTGCGGGCATCATTTTAGGTGGGCGTGGTGTCCTGTTTTATTCAGGTCTAAGCCTGTTGACTGGATTGGGGTTCATTGTCGCAGAATATGTGGGAATTACTTTACCATTGGTATTTACCCTTCCATCCACCAGTGCCTGGATCATTCTATTCATAAACCTGATCTTCACCGTCATTCCATTACAGATCACTCTTAGCAGTCTGGCAGATTCAAGCCAACAGGCCCGAACCAATGAAGAGCGTTATCGACTGATCGCATCTGTCATGTCAGATTATGTTTTCTCAATACAATATGGAAGCAATGGTCAGATCATAGATCAATGGTTCAGTGGTGCTTTCGAGGCCATTACAGGATATTCTGTCCCTGAATTTATTGCAAGGGGAGGCTGGGAGTCGATCGTACATCCTGGTGACAGGGAACAGGACCGCCGCGATATGGCGGAGTTATTTTCGAATCAAAATGTTGTAACCGAGATCAGGATCGTTCGAAAAAATGGTACCCTGCGATGGGTGCGTGTCTATGCCCATCCCAAATGGAATACTGCTGAAAATCGATTAGCAGGGATCTATGGCGCTGTACAGGATATTACAGAACATAATCGCGTCAATGCCGAATTAGGACAGCGGGCAGAGGAGGTGGCTCTTCTATATCGATTAAGCCTTGCACTGACAGGCGGAGACAACCTATATCAAACCCTGCGTGCGTTCGTAAAGGAACTCAAGGAGGTTATGGTCATAGATGGGTTCCATGTCGGTTTGTATGATATTGAAACGGATGATTTTTTCTACCCCCTATTCTTAAATATGGATGAGGACTTGATCCTGCCTCCACGGAAATTACAGGAAAGCCCAGGGCTGACCTGGGAGGTGATCTCAGACAGGAAAACCCTTTATCTCCACGACGTGACCGATCCACAGACCCAAAAAAAACATAATATCGTCATTGTAGTGGATGTGGGAATGCGCTCTTATGTTGGTATTCCATTGGTTCTTCAGAATCGCGTCATTGGTGTAATGTCTGTTCAGTCCCTTCAGCCAAGTGCCTACACTCGCGATCAGATCCAAGTGTTGGAGACGATGGCAGCCCAGGTTGCCGTTACCATTGAAAAGCTGCGTCTGCTCGAGCGGGTCCAACAGGAATTGGCAGATCGAAAAAGGGCTGAGGCAGAATTGCAGGAACGAGAAGCAATTCTCGAAGTTGTGGCAGAAGCGGCAAACACCTTCCTGAAAATTTCTGATTGGAGTCATGGCATCTGGCATACCGAGGTTAACAAACTGCTGGAGCGCCTCGGATCCACAATTCATGCCAGCCATGCATATGTATTTGAAAATCGCCTTGATGAGAATGGAATTACCAGAATGTCCATGCGATATGAATGGACCGCACCCGGTTTCCCCAGCGATATGGACAATCCCATTTATCAGGATATGACACTGGATATAAATTACCTGGCAAGTTGGGAAGCTAAAATTCGCAGTGGTATGCCTTATATTGGCGACGCCGATCATATTCCCGCTGAAGAGCTCAGCAAACTTAACAGCAATGATATAAAGGCGCTGCTGGATGTTCCCATTTTTATCGATGGCGTATGGTGGGGAACCATTGGATTCGATGACATGGCCCTGAGTAGAAAATGGTCAGCAGCCGAAGTGGATGTTCTCGTGGTTGCCGGTAATGTGTTAGGAACCGCCATAAAACGCAGGCAGACCGATTTCCTTCTACAGAATGAATTGGAACAAAGGGAAAATCTGATCAATGAACTGGAACGCAGAAATGCAGAATCCGAAACTTTGCGTGAAAGCGTCGCCATTGTAGCAACAACTCTCGACAGGGCTGAGGCGATATCTTTGATCCTGGAACAGATCGCAAGAGTGGTGCCATATCAAAGTGCTTCTGTGCAGTTAATCCATGATGGGATGCTTGAAATCGTCAGTTCCAAAGGGCTGGAAGGTTTAGATAATGATATTGGGATGAAGTTTCCCATCGATGAAAATGAACCCGCTTTGCCGGTGATCGAAGGCCAGATGCCCTACATTTTATATGATGATGTCCAGGAGACCGTCCAAGCCTTTAATGAAGCCCCTCATGACAGTATTCGGGCCTGGATGGCGGTGCCATTAAAGGTAAAGGGGAGGATCATGGGCATCATCGCTCTTGATGGGAATAATATAGGGCAATTTAAAGAGAAAGATGCAGCACTGGCTGCCACCTATGCCAGCCAGGTTGCCATTGCCCTGGAAAATTCACGGTTATTTAGTGAACTTCAATCTGAACTTTCATCAAAACAAACCCTGATCCATGAACTCGAAAGCAAGAACGCCGAGTTGGAACGGTTCACTTACACTGTCTCTCACGATCTGCGGTCTCCCCTGGTTACCATTCAAGGATTTCTTGGATATTTGGAACGAAGTGCAACCGCCGGAAACATGGAAAGTTTTCGAAACGATCTTGGGCGTATCAGCCGGGCCACACTCCGCATGGATAACCTGCTCAAAGATCTGCTGGAACTCTCGCGCGTTGGTCGTTCTTTAAACAAGATGCAAACCATGCCTTTTGTTGAACTTGTAAAAGATGCTACAGATGCCATTCACGGCCGTTTGGACAAACGTGGAGTTTCGCTTCAGATCTCGCCCAACCTGCCTCACGTTTATGGAGATCGGCCGCGTCTGACAGAAGTCCTCCAAAACCTGATGGACAATGCAGCCAAATATATGGGAGGGCAGGCCACACCAACCATATGGGTGGGTACACAAGGAGAGGATAATGGGGCCTCCATTTTTTTTGTGCGAGACAATGGAATTGGCATTGCGCCTGAATATCATTCTCGCATCTTTGGGCTGTTTGACAAACTGGACCCCAACAGTGAAGGAACAGGGATTGGATTGGCCCTGGTAAAACGAATCATTGAATTTCATGGAGGGCGGATCTGGGTGGAAAGTGAACTTGGCAAGGGCTCCACATTCTTCTTTACTCTACCAATCCGAAATAACGAGAATTAAAGCTTTATAACAAGGAGCAGGATGAAAGCTGAAAATTCAAAACCATTCGAACAAAAATCGGGGGAAATTCAGTTAGAGGGAATCTATGGAGATATTCATACTTTCTCGCGGATTCTATATACGATCATTCTTGTCATTTCCCTTGGCCTTATTGCCGGAATTTTCATTGTCCTGCCCACAGGCAATGTGATCTCGGTTGTTATTCTTGGCAGTGCGCTCATTTCCATTCTTGTAATCGGCTGGTTTGTCCAACGGCGGTATTTTGAAACAGCAGCCTTTTTAATGGCGGCGATCATGATCATTATGAATACCATTCTGGCCTCATCAGAACTGGGTATTCATCACATTAGCAATTTTGCTTTTCCGGCCATTCTAATCGTTGCCAGCCTGATCACCCAAAAACGGATCCGCTATTTTCTGGTCATCTTAACCATCTTTTGTCTTGCCTGGCTGGTTTTCGGTGAATTATGGGGTTTGTATGCGCCAAAAAAACTGGTACAAAGCGCGCCTGGAGATTTTTTCTCTGCCTCGGTCATCATTACTATTACAGCGGTTTTGATAGGCAAATTGACAGACAGCCTTTTTCAAAGCTTTAATCGTCTCTATAAAGAAGTTCATGAACGTACCCGTATAGAGGAAAGCCTTCGCCAACGAGAGGTTATTCTTGAATCGGTGGCCTTTGCCGCAGAACAATTTCTGAAAACACCAAACTGGCGTGAAAATATGGACATTGTCCTCGAACGGTTTGGCAAAACCATTCATGCAACACATGCCTATCTGTTCGAACATCATCTCGGGCCGAACAATCAACGTGTCGATTCGATGAGGTATGAGTGGACCGCGCCTGGGTATTCAAGTGACCTGGACAACCCTAACTTCCAGAATACGCCAATCGATGAAGAGAACTTTGAACATTACAACCAAATCTTAAACAGAGGAGAGATCTTTGCTGGCAATCTCTCATCTTTTCCACCCGCTGAGAGGGAGCATTTTTCGGCGCTTGGTATTAAGTCGATTCTTGAAGTGCCTCTTAAAGTCAACGGAGCCTGGTGGGGCACCATCGGGTTTGATGATTTTGAGAATGAACGTGAGTGGGACATGGCGGAAATGGAAGCGCTTAAGATCGCAGCGGGAATTCTTCAGGCGGCAATTCAGCGCGAGAAGGCTGACTCAGCTGTTCATGAGTCTGAACGGATTTATCGTCAAGCCATTGAAGCAGCCGGAGCCGTTCCTTATTTTCGCGATTATCGAGAAAATCAACACATATTTATTGGGAATGGAATCGAAAAAATTCTTGGGTATAAGCCTGAAGAGATGACCGTCCAAAAATGGCTGGGCCTTGTCAAAGAGACGATCCCATTGGGCGAGGCGGAAGGGTTGCCGCTCGAAGAAGCGATTCAGCGTTCGCGCAGCGGCAAATTGTCTGAATGGAAATCAGACTTGCGGGTGAATGCCCACAATGGCGAGGAACGTTGGTTAAGCGATAGCGCCATCGAACTATTTAAAAATTCTGACATATCCTATGCCTCGATCGGCATTCTTCAGGATATTACGGATCGTAAGAATATAGAATTTAATTTAAGAAAACATGAATCCCTGCTTGAAGCTGTAACTTTCTCTGCTGAAAAATTTCTGAAGGCAGGAAACTGGCGCAGCAAGATCGAAATGGTTTTGGAAAGATTGGGTCAGGAATTTGGCGCATCTCATTCCTATTTATTCCAAAAGCACCCGAACCAGGCGGGTGAAGTCTTATCTTCAATGATTTATGAATGGACGGCACCTGGCATGGAAACGGATCTGGATTCTCCGGAATTTCAAAATATGCCCGCCAACTCCATGGGTTTTGAACGTTTGTATCATATTCTGGATAGTGGGGAGCCCCTGGTGGGAAGCGCCTCTTTTTTTACAGAGACAGAAAAAGAGTATCTACACTCCATAAATATTCGGGCTTTGCTTGAAATTCGAGTTATTGTTAATGGATCTCACTGGGGCACTCTTGGCGTGGACGATATTTTACAAGAGCGGGAATGGACTCCCATGGAAGTGGATGTGATCAAAGTTGCTGCAAGTGTGCTGGGCGCTGCGATCGAACGCCAGCTCAATGAAGATCTGCTGGAAAGTGAACTGGCCGAACGGAAGAAGTTGATCGGCGAATTGGAAAGTAAGAATAATGAACTCGAGCGTTTTACCTATACTGTGTCACACGACCTTAAATCCCCATTGGTAACGATCAGCGGGTTTCTAGGTTATCTTGAAAAAGACAGAGCGGCTGGTAATGAGGAGAGAGCAACACAGGATATAAAGCGCATTCGGGATGCAATTGAAAAGATGCAAAAGCTGTTAAAGGATCTGCTTGAGCTTTCCCGGGTTGGCCGCATCATGAACCCATCTGTCAAAGTCTCCTTTGATGACCTGATTCATGATGCGCTGGAAATCGTTCATGGAAACCTCGAGGCACGTCAGGTTAGGGTTCAAATACAATCGGGATTTCCCACTGTATTTGGTGACAAACCGCGTTTGGTGGAGGTGCTTCAAAATCTTATTGAGAATGCGGCGAAATATATGGGAGATCAAAAGGAACCTCTCATTGAAATTGGGGTGCGAAAGGAAAACGAGACTATTTTCTTTGTAAAGGACAATGGGATTGGGGTTGCGCCTGAATTTCAGTACAAAATATTTGAGCTGTTTACAAAACTGGATACAACCAGTGAAGGCACCGGGGTGGGGCTGGCGCTGGTTAAACGAATCATCGAATTTCATGGAGGGAAAATTTGGGTGGAGAGTCAGGTTGGTGCAGGGGCTACCTTCTGTTTTACACTTTCGGGAACCGTCAGCAAATGAACAATACATGGTAAAAATAAGAGCCTGGTTTTGCCCAAATTTCTGCGGTGGCTATCTGGGTGGGCTAAAACGCTGATTTTTCACGTCATGTACTGCCTAAGTTATTTTTAATAACGCCATTGTGGGAATAAAGGTACAATGTTTATACAATTCGACCTGCATATGGATGGTGCAGTTATGTTCAATTTACCCGGTATTACTTCAAATACATCTCTGCCGCTGGAAGAAATTTACGGGGATGGGAAAAGGTTTTCAAAAATATTCAAGTGGCTTATTGTCTTGATCGCAACCGGAATTTTTGCCGGTGGAACAATAACATTTATAGCCGGGGATGTTCCTTCCACAATGATCCTGGCTGCCGGTTTTATACCGGTGGTTATTTCCTATTTTTATACCCGCCATAAAAAATTTCAGGCAGCCATGTCCATCCTGGCTTTCATCCTGATGACTCTTTTTACATGGCTGGCAGCTTATCGGTTTGGGATCCACAATCTTAGTGTCATGGCTTACCCAGCCATCCTGATCGCAGCCGGGTTGGTGATAGATCGCCGCACGATGATCCTGTTGACCCTCTACAACATTCTATGTGTCGGCTTTCTTGTTTTTGGAGAGATGGCTGGCTGGGTGGGCACCAGCGAAACTATCACAAGCGACCCGGGGGACTTTTTCTCCGCTTCCATCATTCTGGTAATGACCGCCATTATGGTACGTCTCATTACAGAGATGCTCTTCACAGCAAATATACTTTCCACCCAAGAGCTAAGAGAAAGGAAACTGGCAGAAAAGAGATATCGTTCCATCTTCGAGAATTCCATCAGTGGCATTTTTCAGACCACAAGCGAAGGTCGTTATTTAAACGTCAACCCGGCCATGGCACGCATTTATGGATACGACTCTCCAGAAGATATGATCGAAACAGTGACAAATATTGCCGCGCAGATCTATGTCAATCCGCATAATCGGGCGGGACTTTTACAACGTTTGGGATCTGGTGAACAGGTAACCAATTTCGAAGCTCAAAATTATCGCAAGGACGGCTCAACCATATGGGTCTCGACAAATATGCAGGCGATCCGCGATGAAAATGGAAATTTGCTCTACTATGAGGGGATTCTGGACGACATCACCCTTCGCAAGCAAATGGAGGCAGAAAATCGCCAGGTTCGGGAGGAACTGGAACAATTCCGCAGCCTGATGGATGACTCCAACGACGCCATTTTTTTGATCGACCCGGAAACCAGTAGATATCTTGATTTCAACAAAACCGCCCTTGAAGAACTTGGTTACACTTCAGAGGAATTAAAACACCTTGGGGTTATCGACATTGCAGAGCATATTACCGATATGAAAATCTGGCGTGAACGCGTCGAACGCATTCAACAAACAGGCGGCATGATCTTTGAAACCCGGTATAGGCGAAAGAACGGTTCCACTTTCCCTGTGGAGGTCAGCGTTCGAATGCAAACCTCCGGCAATACAACTGTCATGGTGGCAATTGTTCGGGATATTTCTGAACGCACAGAAGCCCTGGCGGCCCTAAAAGCTCGCGAGGAGCGGTTGAAAGTCTTTTTTCACCAATCGCTGGATGGCTTCTTCTTCTGTATTTTGGACGAACCGCTGGAATGGAACGAAAAGACCAATAAAGAAGAAGCGCTTCGAAACATCTACTATAACCAGCGATTTACCGATGCCAACAATGCCCTGCTCGATCAATACGGTTTCAGCCGTGAATATTTCTTGAGCAGCACATCCGCTGATATTTTCAAGCACGCACCCGAACAGGGGATCCAACTCCGGCAAAGTCTCTTCGACAAAGGGTACCTGCATACCGAAACCTACGAACAAAAAATGAATGGCACCCCGGTCTGGTTCGAAGGCGATTACGTCTGCATGTATGACGAACAAAAAAGGATCACCGGCTTCTTTTGTATTCAACGTGATATCAGCGACCGCAAACGCGCCGAAGAGGAACGGGAAGCCCTTATCCATCAATTGAAAAGCAAAAACGCCGAGTCAGAAACCTTGCGCGAGAGTCTGGCTGTCCTGGTTAGAACAGTGGAATTCGAGGAAATCATTCAAAACATTCTCGATCAGATCAAAAGTGTGGTGCCATATGATACAGCGTCGATCTGGCAAATTGATGGACAAACACAGAAACTCATTGCAGGCCGAAACCTGCCTGACCTAGCAGCCGTCGGTGCTGACGAAATCCACCCCGACGAAGAAAACTCAGCAGCACCCATTTTACGCGGAGAAGCACCTTTTATCCTGAACAACAACGTCCAGGAAGAACTTGCAGACTTTCAAAAACCGCCGCATACCTATGTCAATTCCTGGCTTGCCATCCCGCTTAAAACACGTGGAAAAGTCATTGGTATTATTGCCCTTGATGGGAGGGAAAAGAACCAGTTTACCCTCCACCATGCCGAACTGGCCGTATCCTTTGCCAACCAAGTGGCAATCGCATTGGACAATGCCCAAATGTTCCAAACCCTGCAAAAGGAACTACAGACCAGCGAATACCTTATCCAGGAACTCGAAACCAAGAACGCAGAATTGGAACGCTTTGCCTATACCGTATCTCACGATTTGAAATCCCCCCTCGTGACCATCAATGGCTTCCTGGGCTATATGGAAAAGGATGTTGCAGTGAATGATTTGCAACGCTTCCGCAAAGATAGCCAACGCATCCGCGACGCCGTGAACAAAATGCAAACCCTGCTCGACGAATTACTCAATCTCTCACGCATTGGTCGCATCGCCAATCCCTCGCAAGTTGTTTCATTTGATGAGCTGGTGAACGAAGCGTTGGAAGCCGTTCGCGGAAGGATCGAAGGTCGCGGCGTTGAAGTCATCGTTCAACCGAACCTGCCAATGGTCTTTGGCGACCGTCAACGCATCATCGAAATCCTGCAAAACCTGCTGGACAACGCCGCCAAATTCATGGGCAACCAACCCACACCATGTATCGAGGTCGGAAGCGAAGGCGAGAAGGATAACATGCTGGTCTTTTACGTGCGCGATAACGGCATCGGTATTCCGCAAAACTTACAAAGCCGCATCTTTGGCATATTCGACAAACTCAACCCCGAAAGCGAAGGCTCAGGAGTGGGCCTTGCCATTGTAAAAAGAATTGTCGAAGTTCATGGAGGCAGGATTTGGGTTAAGAGCGAAGCATCTCAACAGGGCACCACCTTCTTCTTTACCCTGCCCAAGGTCGAAACACCAAACCTCGCAAAAACTCATTAAACCACTAATCACTCTTGGGTACTATCCATTCTGAAATACCGCAACAAATTAATACGTTTACTGTTAAAGTAGAAGGAAATAAACTCCAACGCCGATGGAGAAACGTAGCAAACCGAACATCTGAAAGGAGGAATCGATGAATCGCCTTGTCCTGCTTGCAGGACTATTATCCATTTTCATGGCGGGATGCAGCCTAGGAGCCGAAACGCCTCCCCCCACGCCTACGCCTGTTCCACCCACCACACTTATTCCCACCCTGCCGCCTGTGACCCTGACCCCCACACCGGCAAAAGTTTCTGTTGTGGTGACCGCCGAATTGATCAACTGCCGCATCGGCCCCGGCACCGTGTTCGAAATGATCACCGAAGTTCGTAACGGCCGGACACTAACCGCCGTGGGACGCAATGACACCTCCACCTGGTGGTACGTGGAAAACCCCATCAACCCGGGCGGCTTTTGCTGGGTCTCTGCCGACGTGACCGATGAGCTGGGCGACACCAGCCAGTTGCCCATCGCGCAGAGCTCGCTCGTTACAGTCACTGATGTAGTTTTGCGTGTCGAACCTGGCCGTATTGTGGTCAACTGTGACCAATTCCCGCAAACAGTTTTCTTCGAAGCGGCCATCACCACCGACGGTCCCACCCTGCTCACCTGGCGTTGGGAAGCCAGCACCGGCGCCATCTCAGATGTCGGCACACTCATCTTCGAAGAAGCCGGGACACAAGTAATAAACGAGTTTTATCAGGTCAATGCACCCAATGAATACTGGGTCAAATTGATCATCCTCACCCCCAACGAGCGCGTGGAGCAGGTCAACTTCCCTGTAAGCTGCACGCCATAGCATATGGAATCCCGAAGTTCTACTTCGGGGTTGAATTTCCGAAAGTAGCACTTTCGGATTTCTAACAACAAGGGCCAGACTTGCGTCCGGCCCTTGTCATTTTTACTCTATCGGGAATATCACTGTCTTAAAACCCAGCGCATTGAAGAACTTGATCAAATACGCCTCACCATTACGTTGGGCCTGCTCAAGAATGCCATCTTCCAAGGCAGCCTTTCGAATCTCATCCTCTGCCGATTGACGGGCGATGGTTTCCAAATCTACCTGTCCCTGGGTCAACAAACCGGTATCGCGGTCATACACATAGGATTTATCATTGTCCAGAGTGGCAATAAAGATCTCAGCCGGTGGGAGATTCACATACAATACCGTCCCATCGAAGGTCATATCGGCAGGCTGAAGTTTCTCCATATCAATCCCAGCGATCACAATGCCATGCGCCACGAACAATAATCGATCACCGAACGCAAAACCAAAGGTTCCCTGGCCGACCTCGGCCGCAATGACCTTTTCAATACTATA
>DAOQPR010000007.1:0-6649 GCA_035333265.1 Anaerolineales bacterium | reverse complement strand
CCCCAGCCTGGCTCGGACCAAAGTCCCCTGATCCTCGCCCTGGCCCCTTCCCTGCATCCCTCAGAGGATTTCATTCAGGCCGGTGAATCGATTGCCGCATATATCGAACTGCGCACCGGCTACCATGTAGTAACCGTGGCCCCCGCCACCGAAGCGGCCCTGGTTGAAGCATTGGACAAGGGCAATGCGCATATCGCATCGCTTTCGCCATATGGATTTGTGCTGGCGCATGAGAACAATTCCGTCACGGCCTTGATGGCGCGGATACGTAATGGAGAGGTCTTTTATGGGTCACAGATCATCGCAAACCGCGATAAGGGCTACATCTCCTATTACGACGAAACCCGAGATGAAAACACGGTAGATACTGCCGCCGAAGCATTGAAACAGTTCCAGGATAAGAAACCCTGCTGGAGCGACGAAGGTTCACCGTCGGGGTATGTGGTGCCGTTCGGTTTGCTGAATCAGGCCCAGGTCAAGGCTCGAAGCGGGGCATTCCTCGAAGGTCAACCCAATGTGGTACGCGCGGTCTACTCCGATGACATCTGCGACTTCGGCGCAACTTTTATCGATGCACGCACATCACCGCTTCTTGAAGCAGATTACCCCGATGTGATGGAAAAGGTCATTGTGGTTTGGCGCATTCCGGAGATCATTCCGTATGAAAATATTTCAGCGGCATCGTCCCTGCCCATCAACATACGCCGCGATATCCAGCGTGCGCTGATCGATTTTATGCTTACGCCGGAAGGCAAGGCTGCGATACAAACCGTGTACGGCATCGACGAAATGCAGCCGGTGGAAGATGCTGCATATGCAGAGTTTATTGACCTGGTGAATGCCTCGGGGTTGGACCTGCTGAGTTTGATGGAATAGAATGTTAAGACGAATAATTCGATTTCTTTTTCGCGCCGCCATGGTGGTGGGGGCACTTGGCGCGGCGGGTTTATTGCTGCCCAAGCTGGTGATGGGGCTATTTGCCCAGCCGCGCACATTCACTGTGAACGATGTTCCGCCAACACGAGTGGCGGTTGTCTTTGGCGCGGGGCTGCTGCGTGATGGTTCGGCAGGGCCAGTCTTAAGTGACCGAATGCAAACTGCCGTAAATTTGTATCAGGCCGGGAAGGTGCAAAAGATTCTGGCAAGCGGCGACAACCGTTTCGTGGAATACAATGAGCCGGAAGCCATGCGGCAATACGCGTTGGAACATGGCGTGCCCGATGAAGATATTGTGCTGGATTATGCAGGCCGCCGCACCTACGATACGTGTTATCGCGCCAAATATATTTTCGGTGTGGAAGAGGCGATCCTTGTGACGCAATCCTTTCACATGCCGCGCGCTTTGTTTCTGTGCAATTGGTTCGGCTTGAGGTCAACAGGCGTGGAGGCCAATAATCGTTACTTCCTCAAACGCTCACGCTTGTGGTGGAACTTTCGCGAGACCTTCGCGGTCTTTCAAGCCGCATGGGACGTGATGATAACAAAGCCTTTGCCGGTGATGGGTGAGCCGGAGCCGATTGAATAGACATTACCGCCAAATACGCATGAAACGAGTTTCATTCTGAGGTGAAAAATGGAATCCAGAAGTTATACTTCTGGAAATCCGCAAGTAGAATTTGCGGAGTCTGTTTTTTTTCAGTAGCTTAAATCATTTCTGGAGAGTCTTATGAATCGTGAAGAAGCCCTATCCCTTGTTCGTGAATATGTCAAAAACGAAGGTTTGGTGCGGCATATGCTGTCTGTTGAAGCCGCAATGCGTTTCTATGCCGAGAAATTCGGCGAGGATGTGGAGGCCTGGGGCTTGATCGGTTTGCTGCATGATTTCGATTGGGAGATCCACCCCACCCTCGAACAACATCCACAGGCCGGTGCGCCCATGCTGCGTGAGCGCGGCGTACCTGAAGACATCATTCAGGATATTTTGAGCCATGCCGACCATTTGAACCTGCCGCGCGATACGATGCGCCGCAAGGCGATTTGCGCCTGTGATGAAGTGACGGGTCTTATCACTGCGGTGGCTCTCGTGCGCCCGTCACGTTCGTTGTATGACCTGGAAGCCAGCTCCGTCAAAAAGAAGTGGAAGGACAAGGCCTTTGCCGCCGGGACCAACCGCGAAGAGATGGAACATGCCGCAAAGGAATTCGGCGTGGATGTGTGGGAACATGTCGGTAATGTAATCCAAGCCATGCGGAAAATTGCGCCGGAGTTGGATCTGGTTGGGAATCTTCAACCGTAAATTTCACTCAAAAAGCCGCTCCGTTACGGAGCGGCCAGCCATTTCCTGGCATCATTCACATCGGTAAATATTCTGTAAGGCAGGCTGCGATTTTGAGCAACCGTTTCAAAAAATTGCATATCCTGTTCCACTTTTGTATTAGATGCGGAATATACCAATGCGACTTTTGAACTGATTTGGTTGTGCTCCAGACGAAACTCACGCACATCCCTGACACGTTCAAATATTTGGATCATGGGGAAATCAAAATGAAGTGCGCTGATATCCAATAATACCCTGCTGAGTTTTTTTGTCTCTACCACATCCATGATTTCATGAATCATATTATTGTCTATGGCAGGGACCCAATCTCCGCTGGCCGTTACTAAAACAAGCCCCATTACTTCATCGAGATAAATGACATACTCCATGGACTATCCTCATTGATGCCCTAACAGTTTTAGTGATGCGTCAATGGCTGGGTCTGTTTCGAATACGAATTCATCCCAATCTGCGTAAGCTTCGAGATCTGGCACAATGCCGGAAAGTTCCCAGTTATCATCTGAAAATGCGGGGTCAAATGTTTCTTCTGCAAGCCAAAGCTGTGAACCATCATCAAACTGATGCCCAAAGAGGACTTCCACATTGCCCAGGCTGGTCTGCCCGACGATCTGTGCGCGGCCCGTATCTCGCAACACTCCGGCAAAGATCTCACCAAAACTGGCGGTACCTTCGCCCACCAATACGATGAGGGGAACCTCCTGTGAATTTTCGATGGGGTTGGGGTCAATTGTAAAGGGCCGTGAATTTGTTCGGCTGACAAAATGCCCCAGCGTACCGGAGACAAAGTAAGACATGATCGGTTCGACCACAATACTGCTGCCGCCGCCGTTCATCCGATTATCCAGGATCAAACCGTCGAGTTGACCAAAATTTTTTAGGGCTTCCTCCACCTGGGGCGGAATGGTCTGGTCGAAAAATGTCGGGAGGAAAATGTATCCGATGCGCGAACCATCTGTCGTTGGGACGAGATGCGCCTCGATCTGCTGCGAGCTTTGAATCCGCTCCCGGAGCAGGATCACCTCGCGAGGCTCTTCACCCGGAGATTTCACCGTCAGCACTGTAGCGGAACACTCCGGCCCACGCGCGAGGAAAATATAGCTCTGACCATCCTCGATGACGGGCAGGCCGTCCACCTTGAGAATGGCGTCATGCGGTTTCAATCCGCTTAATTCGGCAGGCGAACCGGGGTAAACAGAAATAATGGCGACCTGATTTTTTTCGAATTGCGGCACGATGTAAACTCCCACGCCGACGTAATCATTACTTCCCGCCAGATCCGCCTCAGACATGGCAACCTCAGCCGGTGACTCGTAATAGGAATGTTCATCGCCCAATTCGAAGATCATCGATTGCATGGCCGTGTAAAACTCCTCGGTGGATAAACCCGCCTCAACCTGCAGCCAGTACTGGTCTGCGACCCCTTTCCAATCCTTCCCGTTGAAATCCGGGTAGACATAGACTTCGTCTATGACTTCGAGCATATCCTCCAACACGCTTAATTGCTCTTCGGTGGAAAGCTCAGGGTTGGCTTGCACAACAGGGGTGGGGACAGCCAATGCCGTAGCCGCCGGAATGGTGGCAATGGCGCTGCCCTGACAGACCGGCGGAATATAAGCCGGGACGAGCAGATCCGGTGTGGCTGTGGCTGTGGGCACAAAGGTCGCTGTTGGCGCCGGTGTAGCCGTGGCTGGTACGACCATACGGGTCACAAAATTACAAGCCAGCATGGAGGCAGTCAATAACAGGAAGGCGATGCGTTTGAGGGTCATGGGAAAACACCTTTAATCGATTGGAAAATGTTGGGACAATTGTAAATCAGGTTTGTGCGGGTACAATATGGGAACATTTCTCAGGATTGATTGACGTATAATTTAGTCAATAGGTTTCATTATGCCGAGAACTATCAGAAAAATACTCCGCGAATTGAAAAAGGGACTCACGCAGATATACGGCGACCAGCTAAGCGCCGTGTATCTCTTCGGGTCGTATGCACGCGGCGAAGGGCGTATCCCTGATTCGGATATTGACGTGATGGTTGTCTTGAAGGACGATTTCAACCGCAGGGAGGTTGAGACCCGTTCGATAGAATTTGTGGCTTCGCTGTGTCTCGAATATGACGCCGTCATTATGTGCAAATTCATCACAGCCCAAAAATACTCTGATAGCAAAATGCCTTTTATGATAAACGTCCGCAGGGATGCTGTGGCAATATGACAACCCCTGAAATCAAAAAACTCATCGCTCATGCAGAGGAAAGCCACCAGGCCGCAAAGGTATTGCTCGATGGCGGTTTTTTTGGCTTTTCTGCCGCTCAATCTTATTACACGCTATTCTATTTGACCGAGGCATTGCTGCACTCAAAGGGTTTACAGTTTTCAAGCCACTCGGCGGTCATCGCCGCATACGGAAGGGAATTTTCGAAGACGGCTGTCCTTGATCCCAAATATCATCGCCGTTTGATTGTTGCCGAAAGCCGCCGCGAAACAGGTCACTATGGCGAGGAAAGCAGTGTGACCGATGAAGAAGCACGGGAGTCTTTTGAATGGGCGGGGGAATTTCTTTCCGTTACAAAAGTATATTTTGGTATTTGATGCTTGACGCCTGAAAGGGAGAAATTTATGACCGACAAAACTTACATTGTTAACGACCAGCCCACCGACACGGATGCGCTCGATTTCACACCGTATGTCCAAACGCTCGCGGACATCATCCAGACCGGCAATACACCTTTGACCACTGACGTGCTTTAAAGCACTCTAAGCTTATTATTTATTTTCAAGTGTTAAAAACACAAAAAGTGGTTGGTTTGTTGTTTGCGCAACCTTTTCGGAAGTCTCAGAATATCCACCAAAAAAATATTCTTTTAGCAGTCCAGCGCCTAACCCTGAAAGAGTACTAAGTGGGATAGCGATATTCCCAAAAACAAGTGCTGAGCCAGCTGACATACCTATTATCAATCCACTCGCAACTGCTTTGGCTCGTAATTCCTTCTTAATGTTTCCCCATTCCTGTTGTACAACTTCGTATTCAGACTTTAACCTATCGCTAAATTCCTGAAATTGATCATTTAAGTCTTTTTCTTGCAATTTACTTGAGCTTAAATCCCATAAATCTTTTAAGTAGACTCTAAATCTACTTAAGTACCCTTTCTGGCGTAATTCTAGTGCTTCTGTCAATGGCACATTATGCAAGAAAGGAAAATCCAATTGCTGGAAAGCAATCGCTATTTTCTGCAGCCTAGAACTTCCACTACTTTGATTTTCCTTAAACTTATTTCTAATCTCATCAAAATGATGTCTATGTTCAAATAATAAAAAAGCACCCATTGCTTCAGCTATATATGGAGCAGCAATTAATGATGTACCCGTACTAAAATCTAATACTTGCCCATGTTTATTAACATCATCAAAATACTTTTTGTAAAACTCTTTAGAAAGCTTAAATCGAATTGGATATTTCTTTTCGAATTCAGACGCCTCATACAACAAGCTAGTCCGTTCTTCGACAGAAAAATTTTGCCCCATCCTCTCTAATAAATCCAAGAATGCCTCACGATGTTCCTCTTCCTCATTAACTAAAGCCCGAACAACCATAAATTTCCAATCTTTATTGTCATCTCTTGCTTCCATAAATTGAGAAGCATTTTCCTCAACAATCTTCGTTACTTCTGGGCGAAAATAAATCGGATCTGGGATTATGATAACTATATTTTGTTTGATCCACTCTTCTAATGCACATAAACAAAGCGCCCTATTAATTAATACCTCCATCCAACCTTCAGGCATATCCAAAACTCCAAAACTTACTGGACTCATGAATGGGTCAATCAAAACTATTTGGTCTACATACAAACAATGACGAACTATTAAATTTAAAACAATATTCACATCTGGTTGCCCTAGATATAATCCTCTTAATTTATTATTATCAGAGCGAGGAAGGGTTTTATCTTTACTTAAATTACTCGGACGAACCGAGGCAAAATATTCTCTGTAAAAGCCAACTACATTTTTAGGTGAAACGAGTTTAGTTACCTTAACTTTGTCACCAATACCATCAATATTGAAATATTTACGCAGAAGGGCTATTTCTCTTAAACCGCTATTGATAAAATAATCCCGTTCGCTCTTAGTATTTCCCATAATATCTGCCTTTCTAAAAACTATATATTAAGTTGATTAACAAGGCAAGTAAAATCAAGGCTGGCAAAACAACGCCAGCCTTGCCTCCATTATTTTTTCTTCTTCACCGGCTTTGCCTTCCCCTTCGGGGACGATGTCTTCGCTGGTTTCGCTTTTGCCTTAGCAGCTTTTTTCACAGGAGCCTTCGTTTCTTTCTTCTTTCCTTCTTTCCTCTTCGGCTCTTCCTTCG
>DAOQPR010000006.1:0-25238 GCA_035333265.1 Anaerolineales bacterium | reverse complement strand
TGATGGACGGTAAGGCCATCTAAAAATCACTTTCCTCTTTCTTCTTCCATTGATAAAGAAGAAAGAGGAAAGATGTTCGTTACTTCTTCTTCGCATACCCCAACTGCTTCAATGCGTTCGGGTCATTGCGCCAGTCTTTTGAAACCTTCACACGCAATTCCAAAAAAACTTTTCTGCCGCCCATCTCTTCAATTTCCTTGCGGGCCTGGCTGCCGATGGTTTTCATCATTCGGCCGCCTTCACCGATGACGATTCCTTTTTGCGATTCGCGTTCCACAAAAATGGTCGCGGCAATGTAAGCCATGCCGTTTTCGCGTTCCTTGAATTCGTCAATGCGCACAGCGAGTCCGTGCGGCACTTCGTCGCGCAGGCGGATGAGGCAGGCTTCACGGATCAGGTCTCCCGCGATCTCGCGTTCGTACAGGTCGGTCACTTGATCTTCGGGATATTCAGGCGGTCGCTCAGGGAGAAGTTGGATCAGAGTCTCGAGCATTTCCCCAAGCCCAAGCCTTCTCGCTGCGGATACTTTCATCACCGTGGCCTGATTCAGCAATCTGGCATATTCCTCCCCGCGAGCAGATTCATCATCGGCGCCGACCATGTCTATTTTGTTCAGCACCAGCATTCGGGGAGTCCGACGCGCTGCTTTGCTGAGGATGTCCGCAATTTGGACATCCTCCTCGGTTGGTGAGGTGGAGGAATCCACCAGCCAGAGGATCAAGTCCACGCCATCCAGGGCTTCCTGTGCTTCCTGATTGAGAAATTCACCGAGCATGTGTTTGGGGTTGTGAATGCCGGGCGTATCTACAAATACGATCTGGGCATTCTCGATGGTGAGAATACCCAGTTGGCGTTTGCGCGTGGTCTGCGGGCGCGGAGAAACAGCGGCGACCTTTTGCCCAAGCAGGGCGTTGAGCAAAGTGGACTTGCCCACATTGGGGCGTCCGATGATGGCGACGAAGCCTGAACGATGGTTGGTCATGATTCCTTTTTCTTCCAGTTGACGATGGCAAGGCTCGCGATGATGAGCAACGCACCCGCGAACAATTGCCAGCTTAGCGATTCATCGAGGAACAACACGCCAAGGATAACACCACCCGGCGGAAAAATGTATGTCACCATGGTGGCGCGGGTGGGGCCAATTTCGTGCAACAGGTAGTAATTGAGGATCATGGCAAAGCCTGAACCAAGCACACCCAGCCACAAGGCAGCGACCCAGGTAATGGGCAGTGCAGGGAATTTGATGGGGTTTTCCATGAACGGGAGCAGGATCCACATGAAGATGGTTGCAGTGATGAGCGGAGCCGCACCACGTACTGCTCCCTGCACATGAGCGGTGACCTTGCGCGCCCACACGGCGCTCCCCGCATAGAACAGCGAAGCCAGAATCACAGCCGCCTGCCCGATGACCGAGTTGTGCGCGCTGTTCGTCAGGTCTTTGCTGAGCAGGATGACAATGCCCGCAAACCCGACCAGCAGGCCGATCACTTTTTGTGAGGTCATTCTGTCATCATGCAGGTAGAAGTGGGCAATGATGAGCGTGAACAGCGGCACAGTGGCATTCAAAATGGAAGCTACAGCCGAATCGATGGATTGTTCTCCCCATGAAATGAAAAAGATGGGAATGGCAAGGCTGGTGGGACCAAGGATGGCGTAAATGCCCCAGGTCTTCCAATCACGCGGCCATTCCAGTTTTTGATAAATCACCACAGACGATGCGGCCAGCGCGCCGAATAACATGCGAAAAGCGACCAGCACCATGGGGCTGACTTCCTGTACGCCGATCTTGATCCACAAGAAGGATGAACTCCAGATCACGCCGAGGGCGATGAAGGCAATCCAATGTTTTGTTTTCAAAATATCCTGCTTTCTGAAATTGGTGGTGTATGTCGTGCGTAAACCGACCGCCGACGATGGACGGCAGGCTGCGGTCTTCGGTCCATGTCTGATGAAATTGCGGATGTTTTATGCCTGTTTCGGCTGCCAGTTTGCGACTGCAAGACTCAATATGATCAACACCGCCCCGACGATCATTTGCCAGGTCAGCGGTTCATTGAGGAAGACCACGCCAAGGGTCACGCCGCCGAGCGGCATGAGATAGGTGACCATGGTGGAACGGGTGGGTCCGATCTCGTGGATGAGATAGAACACGATCAGGAAGGCCAACCCTGAACCTAAGATTCCCAGCCATGCGAGGGCGATCCACGTCAGGGGCAGAGCGGGGATCTTAAAGGGCGCTTCGAACGCAGCAGCGGCCATTATCATTACCACAGTGGCGGCTGCCAACGGCCCCATGCTGCGGTAAATGGCGGGCATATCCTCGGTGAATTTTCGGGCAATGATGGTGCTGGCGGCATAGAATACACAGGCAAGGATGACCGCAAATTCGCCAGTAATTGAGTTCGTTCCGCTGCCGATGTCCTTGATCAGAATCACCAGCACTCCGAAGAAACCCAATAATAGCCCGATCACTTTTTGAGCCGTCATTTTGTCATCATGCACGAGAAAGTGCGCAACGAGAATGGTAAAAAGAGGAACGGTCGCATCCAAAATGGAGGCCACGCCAGAATCGATGGTTTTTTGTCCCCAGCTGATCAGAAAGAACGGCAGGGCAATATTGGTCATGCCAAGTGCGATCAGCGGCGCCCATTCCTTCCATGTGCGGGGAAAAGGCACCTTTTGAATAAAAAGGACCACCAACCCGAACAAAAGCCCAAAGAAGGCGCGAAAGGCAACAAGCGTAAGCGGTCCCACTTCGCGCAGGGCAATTTCGATCCACATAAAGGATGAACTCCAGATCAAACCGAGGGTGATAAAGACAAACCAGTGTTTTGTTTTCAATGTAACTCCTTAAAATACGTCAGGCTTTTTTGCAGCTTGTACGTGTGAATACAAATTTTATAGGAAGGTTGTCTTTATCAGCCACCCGATTCTTGCTCTTTTAGGGATCGATGCAACCTTCCGGCTTATAAACCCTGATCATGGAGGCTGGGTTCTCTTTTAGCCTGGATGCCGGGCGGCGTGGTCGCTGTACAAGCTCGCCGCCGCAGTTTGGGCAAATGTTGTTTAGTTTGGTGTCGGCGCAATGGGCACAAAAGGTGCATTCAAAGGTGCAGATGCGCGCCTCTGTTGAATCAGGCGGGAGGTCAATGTTGCAGCATTCACAGCCGGGTCTCATTTCCAACATGGATTCTCCTTTTTAGAGCCAACCGCGTTCCACGGGGTATTTTTCTTTGTCTTCCCAATATTCAATGCCGCCGATCATCTCTTTGACGTAAAAGCCAAGAGCGCTGAGTTTGGCTGCGGCTTTGGTCGCGCCGTTGCAGGCTGGCCCCCAGCAATACACGACCAGCAATTTTTCTTTGGGCAGTTTGGATGTTGTTTCGGCATTAATACTTACCTGAGGCAGGTTGATGGCTCCCTGTGCATGGCTTTTGGCATAGTCGGCTGCGCTACGCACATCGATCAAGACAAAATCCACCAACTCATTCTTCATATCCGCATAAACATCTGAGGGGTCGGTCTCATAGGTCAGCTTGGCGGAAAAGAAAGCATTTGCTGCGTGCGGGTCTGCTGCAGGGGTGGCTGTAACTCTTGGTTTGGGTTTAAGTGTGACCATTTTTTCTCCTTGAATTGGAATGTTCCAAGTGTATGGAAAAGATGCCTGTTTGTGAATTTGAGGTTGCCAAACACAGCGTTCGGTGAAGCGAAACGCTCGGCATGACAGAATCATGTATACTGCGGACATGGAACTGAATCACCTGAAGACATTTGTTGTTGTAGCTGAAGAAAGAAACCTGACGCGCGCAGCCGACAGACTTTATATGACACCGCCTTCTGTCAGCGCTCACATCAAGGCATTGGAAGATGAGTTGGGCGTGATCCTCTTTATCCGCAAACCGCAAGGCATGGAGATTACGGAGCATGGAGAAATCCTGCGCGTTAAAGCTGAGAAGATCCTGCACTCCACACGTGAGATGCTCAATTTGTCGAAAAAGCTGCAGGTCTCTCTCACAGGCACAACCCGCATCGGGTTAAGCGCCACATCATCCTATCAACGTGCCGCAAAACTGATCAGTCAGATGCAAAAAGAACATCCAGATATCGAGTTGACCTTTCTTGCGTCCTGCACTCACAAGATCATTCAGGGATTGAAGAATCATTCCATGGATGCAGGGTATATGTTTGGCCCCATCGACGATGAAGCCCTAGCTGGACACGAATTGGATATTGCCGACCTTGTGATCATTGCCCCCTCAACCTGGAAGGATAAGGTGGCGGGGGCAGACTGGAAAGAGATCGCGGCATTGCCCTGGGTTGGGTCATCTTATTATTGTCCCTTCCAAACCGCGCTTGAAAAACTTTTCAAAAAGAGAAAACTCACCATGAACCATGTGGTCTGGATGGATGATGAGTTCAACAAGTGCGCACTCGTGGAGGAAGGCATTGGCATGGCATTGCTCGAAAAAAGTGAAGCGGAACAGGCTGCTTCAAACGGCAGGATATTTATCTGGAAAACTGAACCGATCAAGTGCAAGGTCTCGTGGGTGCATTTACGAAATCGCAGCGATGACCCTTTGATTGCCGCCCTGACGGCTCAAGTATTGAATGTATGGGGAAAAGCATGAATTCGTATTTGATACGACAGGCAGAACCCAAAGACCTGCCAGAGATCATCCAGCTATGCGCTGAACATGCCGCATTTGAACAGGCGGATTATTCTCCATCTGGCAAAGCGGATAAATTATCGGCGCATCTCTTTAACAACCCGCCAGCCTGTTTCTGTCTCGTCGTTGAAATGGACGGCGCCCTGGCAGGGTACGCCACCTATTCCAAGGAATTCTCCACATGGGATGCAGATTTTTACATCCACATGGATTGCCTGTTCCTGCGTCCGCACGCCCGCAGCATGGGAATTGGGGAACAATTGATCAAGCAGATCGCACAGTCAGCACAGGCATTGAATTGCCGCCTCATCCAGTGGCAGACCCCCAAATTCAACGCACGGGCGGTCAAATTCTACAAACGCATCGGCGCTACCGAAAAGGAAAAGCTTCGTTTTTTCCTGACAGTGGATGCGTAAAGATCATCAACAAAACAGAATAACCATTCTCAAGGGGGTTATCATAAAAGCGCGACCATACTACCATTGAGGGAAAAATCTCTTAGAGGTGTCTTCATGGAAGAAACAAACAAAAATTGGGCCGTCCGTTTTTATACCCTGTGGACAGGGCAGGCGCTGTCCCTGCTTGGCAGCCAATTGGTGCAGTTCGCCATCATCTGGTACCTCACGCAAACGACGAACTCAGCCACCACCCTCGCAACTGCTTCAATGATGGGGTTGCTTCCGCAGGTGCTACTCTCCCCCTTCATCGGCACCTGGGTGGATCGCGGCAATCGCCGCATGATCCTCATATTTTCAGATGCGATCGTTGCCCTTGCAACGCTTGGACTGGTCATTTTATTTGCCACAGGGCAGATCCAGATTTGGCATATTTACATCGCCCTGTTCATCCGCGCTGTAGGAGGCGGATTTCATCAATCGGCGTTTGGCGCATCGGTGGTATTGCTCGTGCCCAAAGATCAACTTGCGCGTGTGCAGGGATTCAATCAGGCACTGAACGGCGGTTTGAATATCATCTCAGCACCGCTGGGGGCTTTTCTGCTTTCCATACTGCCCATGCAGGGCATTCTTTCCATTGACGTGAGCACGGCACTGCTTGCAATTTCGATCGTCTTCTTTACCCACATCCCACAGCCGGAGCGCGGCGAGAAAAAGCCCTCCACCTTTTGGCAGGATTTTCGGGAAGGCTTTCGCTACATCATGGCTTGGCGCGGATTGGTCATTCTGTTGGGGCTGGTAATGGTTATCAACTTTTTCTTCAGCGCCATCGAACCGCTGACCCCATTGCTTATCACAAAGCATTTCAAAGGCAATGCCGCTCAACTGGGCTGGTGGCTTTCCCTGTTTTCTATGGGGGTCTTGCTGGGCGGTTTGTTGCTGGGGATTTGGGGAGGCTTCAAACGCAAGATCATCACCGCACAAGGCGGGTTGGTTCTAATGGGTTTATTTGCCGCCATTATCGGCTTCCTCCCTGAAAATATGCTATGGGCTGGCATGGTCATCAATATGCTGTTTGGGTTAACCCAACCCATTGTCAACGGTTCGTATGGCGCGACCCTGCAGGCAGCCATCGCACCTGATATGCAAGGCAGGGTGTTCTCCTTCATCTTTAGCGCGGCCATGCTGGTCTCACCGCTGGCGCTCATGATCTCAGGTCCATTTGCCGACCGCTTCGGGATCCAGATCATGTTCGTGATCGCAGGAGTCACTTGCATGCTCCTGGGAGCCGCGGGCTTCTTCATCCCCGATGTGATGGATTTCGAAAATTCTTCAAAGGAGAAAAGCTTTAATGCCACGGTTGATCTTTCCTGATTTTGATTCACTTCAGGATCAGGAGTAGAATTTCCATTCAAAAGAACATTTATCAACAGGAGCAAACAATGGAACGAAAACCAGCTTTAGAACCCGAACTTGTGAATGAATTTGTCGGCAAGGCACACGGCGACCTTGAACGTGTCAAAGAGATGTTGGAAAATGAGCCAGCATTGGTCAATGCAACATGGGATTGGGGCGGGGGTGATTTTGAAACCGCGCTTGGTGCAGCTTCGCACATGGGACGCAAAGACATCGCCATCTTTTTGCTCGAACATGGTGCGCGCCTTGATATTTTCGCAGCAGCCATGCTTGGAAAACTCGATATCGTCAAAGCCGTGCTGACAGCCTACCCCAACCTGCTAGATACCCCCGGTCCACACGGAATTCCGCTCCTCACCCATGCCGAGATCGGCGGACAGGATGCGGCGGCAGTTTCGGATTATTTACAATCGCTCAGACGATCTTCCTGACGAGATAATATTCCCCGCGCTCAAACCCGCGATCAAGATAATACTGCCGCGTGCCAACTGCCGCAATGACGGCCAGTTTCTCAAAACCGTTGGCGCGCGCAATGGCTTCCGCTTCTTCGAGCAGGCGTGTACCCAGCCCAACATGCTGGGCGGCGCCTGTTTTTTCTGCGCCCACCGCCAGCGACTGACCATACACATGCACTTCGCGAATCAAGGCCGCGCCATTGAGGTCAACCATGCCAGTTTCAGGGGATTCTTTTGAAGGCAGCGAAAGGCGGATAAATCCCGCCAGCCCATCATCGGCTGTGTTGAACGAGACGAAGTGTTCCTCTGCCCTGCCAGCCTGATATACAAAATCATTTAATTGCAGCGACGATAATTCGACCGCCTTGCCTTTCACCTCGCGGCAGCGAATACACTGACAACGCGTGCCGCGCTTCTTCATCTCTTCCTGTACATCCTGCCGCAAACTGGTGCGCGTATTGCCTTCGACAACGTTATTCCCCGGTATATCGCGGATGACGCGATTGACACGGCAATAACGCGGAATGGTGGGTTTGATATCGGCGATCAGATCCACAAGCTCTTCGGTTGAGTAGGGATGAAACTCGCCGCGCTGCCAGTATTCATACAACTCGGCATTGGCCAGCAATTGATTCGGATAGATCTTGATCTCATCGGGGCAAAAATCCTCCCACATCCGCGCGAAATCTTCGCGGTCGCTTTGCGGGGTGGCGCCGAGCAGGTTGGGCATCCAATGCAGCACGATCTTGAATCCCGCTGCGCGCAGCAATGCCACCGCCCTGCGCGTGGATTCGACATCATGTCCGCGTTTGTTGATGTCGAGGATGTGATCGTTGAAGCTTTGCGCGCCCATCTGCACCTTGGTCACGCCAAGATGCCGCAGCCATTGAATTTCATCGGCATTGATCTCATCGGGGCGGGTTTCGATCACCAGCCCCACATTGCGATGCGGGGCATTTTCATTTTGGGAGTGAATTTCAGGCAGATTAACAACAGGCGCGTCGGAACGCAGGGTTGCTTCGTGTTCTCTCTGCGGCTCCATGCCTCCGTGGTTGGTGTTATTCATCGCGTCGAAGCAACGTTTGACGAACCATTCCTGATAATCGCGTCGGTACGATGACCACGTGCCGCCCAGGATCAACAACTCGATCTTATCGGTGGGGTGACCGAGATTTTTCAAAGCGCGGATTCGTGACTCAACCTGTGTGAACGGGTCAAATTGATGTTCCAGTGCGCGCATTGCCCCGGGCTCATCGGGCAAATAGCTTTTTGGCATACGCACATCGGTGGGGCAAAAGATGCACTTCCCCGGGCAGGGATACGGCTTCGTCAGCACGGTCACAGTCGTCACGCCCGAAAGCGTGCGCATGGGCTTCATGCGGATTCGTTCCAACAATGCACCATCGGGTTCAATGGTGCCTGCTGCGACCATTTCGTTATACGCGGCCACCAACGCAGCCTTGTTCAAATATCCGCCGCCCTCCAACGGATGACGGCGCAGCAAAACCATCACGTCACCGCCTTCGCGGATCTTTTCCAACAGGCGATGAGCCAACTCCAGTTTTTGCGGAGTCAGCGCGTTGATCTTTTTCCAGTGTTGTCGTTTTTCAGTAAATTCCATGGTTTCCACGCAGGAGCTGCCCAGAGACAAAAACTATCTCTGGTTCACCTTCTCTACATCCGTCTGAAAATCCTGCCGCACTTCGGCAATATCCTTCTTTGAGAACATATCCGTATGCAGGCCGCATTCCACTTTTCCGCGCCCAACCCATCGACCGGCACGTTCATCGTCCGTTACGCCAATGGCGATCGTGCAGGGGGCGCACCCCACACTGCGGTATCCTTTTTCATACAATGGATGTTTCGGCAGGTTGTTTTCTTCAATATAACGATTCACATCAGCCTTCGTCCAATTCAACAGCGGATTGATCTTCAACAATCCATCTTCCTGTAATTCCAAAAACTTTGCCTGCGCCCGCACCGCGGTCTGGTCACGGCGGATGCCGCTGATCCAGGCTTTGTAGCCGTGTAAGGCCGTCTGCATCGGTTGAACTTTGTGCAAATAACAGCACAGGTTCGGGTCTTCAAGCGGCAGGGTCCGTGCGTGCTGGCGCACAAACACATCCCACCGCGAATCGCGATACAGATCCACGATCTTTAAATTCCATTCAGTGGCAAGCTGCTCACGAAACATCAAGGTTTCCCAAAGATGATAACCTGTGTCAATGAAGAAGATCGGAATCTCAGGGTGGATACGCGTCGCCATGTGCAGCAACGGCATAGACTGGGTCTGGAAGGATGAACTCATCGCAAGATACGGCGAAAATCGATCCACAGCCCAGGCAATGATCTCCTGCGGGGTTTTGGTCTCGAATTCCTGTGAATACTTCTCAATTCGATAAGCCGATAACATACTGGGATTATACCGTTTATATAATGCCCACTCTGGGTATAATGCCGCCATGAATTCTGTCACTGCCGCACGCCTGATCGAACTTAACCGCGAATTTTACGACCACTTTGGCGATTCATTTTCCGCCACACGGCAACGCCTGCAGCCCGGCGTAAAAAAGATTCTCGATACGATTCAGGGGGATGTCTCAGTATTGGATCTGGGATGCGGCAACGGGCATTTTCTCCACGAGTTGATTCGGCGTGGTCACAAAGCTCCGCTTCTCGGCATGGACTTTAGCCTGCCCCTGCTCCGAAACGCAGAATCAGCGCCGGGGGTGGAGTTTCGAGAGGCTGATCTTACAAAGCCATCCGTGTTCATTTCATCCATCCCTTCTCCGTGGTCCATGGTCACCTCCTTTGCCACCCTGCACCACATCCCTTCCAATGAAATCCGCCTCGAAATCCTGCGAACCGTGAAAAAGCTGCTCAAGCCCGATGGCAGGTTCGTTTTATCCAACTGGCAATTTCTAAACAGCGAAAAACTCACCGCCCGCATCCAACCGTGGACACGGGTGGGCCTGTCCGATTCAGATGTAGATGAGGGGGATTACCTGCTCGATTGGCGCAGCGGCGGCGAGGGCCTGCGATACGCGCACCATTTTTCAGCGGAGGAACTGCATGGGTTGGCTGGGCAGGCTGGGTTTAAGGTGGAATCGGAATTTTTATCCGATGGTGAAAATGGCAGGCTGGGACTGTACCAAATCTGGACCCCAGACTGAATCATTTGCTGGTTGCCACGCGGTTGCGCCCCTTGTTTTTGGCAATGTACATCGCCTGGTCTGCGCGTTTGATGAGAATATCAAGGGACGTGGTGTTTTCATCCTTGCAGGCCACCCCCAAACTCGCAGTAACTGACAGGGTGAAATTTTCACCGATCTTGACCGGAGAACCCGCGATCATGGCGCGCAGGCGTTCTGCCACCATCATCCCCACTTCAAGGCTGGTTTCGGGCAGCAAAATGACGATCTCTTCGCCGCCGTAACGGCCAACGATATCGATCTC
The DNA here is from genome assembly GCA_035333265.1 of Anaerolineales bacterium. Classification (GTDB taxonomy): domain Bacteria; phylum Chloroflexota; class Anaerolineae; order Anaerolineales; family Villigracilaceae; genus Villigracilis. Next base: position 14,849 of record DAOQPR010000006.1, on the reverse strand, counting down.
ACGCACACATTTTTTACAGAAGGAAGCCAGCGTCACAAGTACCCTGTCGCCTGCATCGTGGCCGTGGGTATCGTTGATCTTTTTGAAATGGTCGATGTCGATCATAATGCAGGAAAATTCCTTCCTGCCAAAAATCACATCTTCAAATTTACTTTCGCCCAAAAGATATAAACCGCGGCGGTTGTAAATGGTGGTGAGCGGATCAATTATGGCCTGATCCTGGGTCTCTTTGAAGATGCGGGCATTTTCCAGTGTGATCGAAACCTGATTGGCAAAGGTTACAGCGAGTTCAATATCATTACTGTTGAAGTGATTCTCCTCGGCACTGTCAATGGAAAGCAGGCCGATGACCCTGTCACGCACAACCAGCGGCACCCCCAACCAGGAGCGGATGTGATCATGCGGCGCCTGGCTGAAAGCCTTGTGCGCTTTTCGCACATCGGCAAGGATATATGGTTTTTTGGTTTCGATCACCACACTATTCGGGTTATCGCCGGGGATCTCAAACCTCATCCCCTTGATGTTTTCCACATTTGCCCAGCCATGCCCGCCCACGATCTCCAATTCGTTCCCATCCAGTAATTGAATGGATGCGCTATCGTACGGTACGACCCGATTCAATTGTTCGAGGATATGGTTGACCGCCTCATCCATTTCAAGTGTGCCAGAAACAACGGCACTGGCTTTGCGCAGGGTTTCAGAAGTTACCGCACGGCGCTGGGCGTATTCCATGGCTTTGAATTTCTCGAACGCCAGCGCGATCAAATTGGAAGCCTGGGTACAAATCTCGATCTCTTCCGCTTGAAACCGATGATACAGGTTAAAGGTCAGGATGATGGCGCCAAGTCTATTCTTCCCGGCCACCAATGGTATGGCCAGCAAAGATTGCGCAGGGCATTGTTCTGCGATCTCACGGTCAAAATATGGAGAGTTCGCCACATCCTCCACGATCAGGGTCGTTTTGTAGTTCAAGGCCAGTTCGGTCAGTGTGAATTCGCCGAATACAGGTTGAAGCGGAATGAAGGTATTACGGGAAGCAATAAAAGAAGCCAGCGGAGAAGTTTGTGAAGCGGCCTCATCCCATACCGTAATGTAACAATCATCTGCAGAGATCAACCCCGTCAGCCGCCCCACCAGGTCTTCAGCCATGGCCTTTAAGTTATCAGCCTGCAATGCTTCCTGTACGATTTGATGCAGCAAGGTCAGCGTATTCTGCCTGCGAATCAATTTTTGCTCGGCACGGGTACGCGACTCGGCAGACCCCAAAATGCTGGCAATGGTGTGCAGGGTTTTTAATTCCATGCCCGTCCAATGCCTGCGGGTGCGGCATTCATCGAACACAACAAATCCCCACCACTCGTTCTCCACAAAAATGGGCATGGCCGCCACAGACAGGCTGCCTAATAATTCGAAAACCGCATGCTCAGATTCTGGAAAATCCTCCACCAACCCTTGAATCGACAAATGCTGTGAAAGTTGTTTTTCCCAACGCTGCAACCCAGCCTGTTGAAGTGGGATATGCCGCAAGGCAGGGTTGTTGATCTGCGGTACAACCTCGGGGGAAACCCATTCATAGCACATGCTGGAATACAGGGTGTTCTTCTCGTCCTTGTAATTCATTGCCACATAAACGCGGCTGACATTCACCGCCTGCCCCACCTTTTCCAGCACAGCCAAAACATTGGCACCCCAATAACCTTCCTTCAAAAATTGTTCCGCCGACATGCTCACCGCCGACATGATCGCCTCACGGCGGCTGAGCGCATTTTCCATTTCCTTACGCTCGGTGATGTCGTGCAGTGTGATGATGCAATCAGGTGAAAATGTTCTCTGCTGCTGATCCTTGTGGATGATGGGAGAAACGGTCACATCAAAAACGGTGGTCTGCCTGCCCTCGCCGATCACAACCTCAGCCCGGGCATCTTCCGCCGTCAAATGCGGACGCAGGATGCCCCAATACAACGCAGAGACATGCGCAAGCGGCTGCCCAATGGCAGTGTCTTCGCCGCATCCCAACAACTTCTCTGCAATCGGATTCAAATACAAAACACGCTGTTTTGAATTCAAGACGATCACACCGTCTTTCATGTTATTTAAAACGCTTAAGTGCTCAAGCGGCAGGGTATCTTGCAAACGGTACCGTACAATCGCCCATGAAAGCCCAAGCCCGGTTGGCAGGAACAACAACGGCGTTATATCAAAATTGGGTATCGGATTCAAGCCAAACACAAAAAGCAGGCTGCCGATCAACGGCAGGAAAATTCCCAAAATCACCAACCCAATCTGTACCCGATCCGATCTTGGACGCTGGGCTAATTCCCTGACCAGCAGAATACTGGCAAATACCGTCAGTAAATTCGCAAACACAATATGCACCCAAAAGAACAACCCAAAGCGGACATCCAACAAGTGCAGGTTACGAATTTCCACCACCTTCGCCATGGACCAGACAAGTTGGTGAAACTCATTGGTCCATACAAGAACCAGCATCATGAATGGGAATATCCACAACAACAGGCGCAGACGCGGGGTGAGTACATGACTCTTGCCGGTAAACTCCAAAGCAAAGAACAATAACAATACCGGAATGGAAACAATCCCGATGTATTCGACTTTTGCAAAAAACAATTTAAAAGAAAGGTACGGGAAGAAAAGCTCCAAACCATACCCAAATGACCAGATGGACATACCCAGCATGACCCAGGCAAACGGGGTCACCGCCACTGCAGGGCGTTTACGCCATGCATGCAAACCCAGCCAGACATATGGAATTGCGGCCAGAATATATATTAATGAGACATAGACTTCGGTGCGATTCTGCATACTTACTAAAAAACACATCACTAAAGGCTGTGATACGCCCTTTCGCCACTTTTAAAAACCCCGCGCACCTTGATATGTCACAGTGCGCGGAGAAGAGTTGTCTATAAGATTACCTGCTGGGGATTAACCACATATTGCCACCAGTTATTGTGGATCCCATTTTTTCTCCCTGCCACTCGTGGAAAATGATTGAACCACCATTTATGATGGGCTCGAATATCGCCGCCGCCCCACTCTGAGGGCCCCACTGTGCGCACGTCACCTTTGAAATTGGGGAAATTCAAAAGCCAGTCATAACATTCGCTTGGCACCGGGGTGGGGTTGTTCCAATCGTAATCCCTTTGGCTGTTGGGCGCAAAATGGATGTTTCCACAAGCAGCCTTGCCCGGCGTAACCTTGTCATATTGAATAAAACGCTTCCACAAATTGGCTGGACCGGTCAACTTCGAAAAGGTCTTTTCCATGATCGATTCAGCACGGTGACCATAAGATTCGTGCATTTCGCCGATGTATCTTTCATAAGAAAAGCCCATCACCACAAAGCGGCGTTTGCTAGCCTCTGTATTTTTCAACGTCGGGGCGTTGCACCAAAATGCACCGGGGCCGCCCATCGTCGACTCATAAAAACCTGCATGTGGAAAGCCGAAGGTCCACACCTCATCAATCTCACCACGGGCCACCCGCTGCAACACATTGTGATTGGTAAGAATGGCGTTGTAATTCACTTCCTGCGGCACATGTGGAGAGGTAACACCATGCAACACATCCAGGTAGGTTTGCGGAGTATAGCGAAACCCATCGGTCTTGGCAGGGAACTCATCCACATCCACCCGTTGAACGATCTGATACCGCGCCATCCCCCCGCTGACCTGGAGCAGATCGGCCATAAACCCTGTAATGAGGTCGGCAGGGCGATACCATTTTTGCTGCTGCGAAAGCGTCACCCCTGTGGATTTATCCATCACAGGATCGAACACGATCACCAGCACCTTACTCTGGGTGATCTGCGCGGGTTCCGTGGCGCTATCAGGCGGATACTTGGGTTGGGAAGATTTAAAAAGTTTGGAGAATGCGCTGAAAAAATCCGTCATAATTTCTCCTGTATAGGGTTGAAGATCGGCAGCAAAGTTTTACGGCATGTCGGTTGCGAAATAGATCTGCCCGCCCACAGCCAGATAAAGCACATGATTGGGACCAACCGCAATCGCCCCCACAGGCCCGGAGGGAATCGGATTCAAAGTTCCTGTTGTAGGCCGCAATTGACTCTGAAGCTCAAGTGAGCGCGGCGTAAACCGCATGACACCCTGCGTATCGGCATCCAGCAACAGGATGGATTGATTCGGCAAAGCCGTCAGCAGGACCTGTGTAAAGTGAGCGGCTCCAAATAAATCTGTATCCTGATACGCTGCGATCGGGTTGATCAGCGGCGACGGATCCTGGCAGCGCGTGGGCACCGACTCGATGCGGCTGTACGAACAGGTGGAAAGATGCCCATCGGCATGTAACATGTACAAGTCATCACCTGAAACGACAAGGTCAATTACATCCTGTTTTTCAGGGGTCTGCCCGCCAAAGAAGAAATATGGACGATCAATGAAGGTGCCATCTCTGCCTGTGTAAACCCACACAGCACGCGCCGAAGAATCGAGCACGTACAAATTGCCGCTATCCAAAATGAAGGCGGTCACACGGCCCCAATTCGTATCTGGCGGCGGCAATGGAATGGCCTGTGCCACCTGTCCTGGCGCGCAATACAAGAGATTCCCAGCCGCATCCACACCGAGCAAGGTTGCATTGATCGAGTTAAGCGTGGGCATGGTCAAAATATCCACCAGCGGACCGACCGTATAACTGCCATACACACCAGGCTTGCAATTGAAAGCGGTATCCAATTCAAAGCCGCGGCGGTTACTGGCTGGCACGGCACGGAGCGCCTCTCCATTGGCCGCATTCAACAAAAACAAATCTGTTTCGCTGGCAGCCATGCGGCTGACCTCGATGCCGAGGTTAATGCTGAAAGCAGGGTTGAACTGCATCCGCGTGATGCCCAGCAATTTATCGAGATTGACTTCAGCCTGCTCACGCAAGGTGATGGTATCGGATGTGGGACGATAAATATCTTCAGCCTTATCCACGTACAACAAAACATTCTTCCAGGATTCGCGCTGTTCGATGGGATTCGTCAGCATGGCGGCCTGCGTGCTCATTTCACGCGCCTGCCCGAGGAAAATCTCATATTGCGGCGTACGCCCATATTGGACATACACCACGAAAAGCATCGCCACCACCATCAATGGCACGCCCACCGCAATGGCAAACATGGAAAAGTTGGAAGGCGCAAAACTATCACCCGCCTCTGAATTCGGCAGCAAGCGTGGAAGGAAGTTCCGCAACTTCTCGCCGATGGTCTGGTTGATGCGGCGGGTGGACTGGATGCCCGTTGCCAGAACTTTTGCTGTCTGGCGGGTCATCTCAGAGGGTTCGCGGGGCGTTTCAGGCTCGGCGGCCTTTACAGGCGCAATGACCTTTTCCTCAACACTTTTTTCTTCCTCTGTCTCAATGGGCAAAGATTCTTCCACCATGGCAGGGGGAAGGTTTACCTCAGCACTTTGCTGTGACGGTTGAATTCTCGGAATGGAGGCGGGGAAATCACGCGGGACGGTATTCCGCGGCAGGCTGGCCAAGATCTTATTGGCAGGTTCTGTTTCGGTTCTCTGCGGCGGAATGGCATATGCGGAAGGTTGAACAACATGCGCTGCGTTTTCGGGCTTCTCTTCGTAATTCAGATCTTCAGTTGGGGCTTCCACAGGTTGAGGTGCAGAAACTGTTTCTTCGGCCTGTGGCAGGCTCGGGGTAGGCAGAGGCGCAGCCGTCTCTTCCTTTTTTCGTTCGAGTGTACCGTCTAAAAGTTTTACATTCCCTGAACCATTCGTGGCCTGCATCAATACGGCGTTCACATCCACACTGGTAAGGGTGGTCAGCCTTCGACGCATGGCATCCAGGGAAGAAGGGGCGGGATCATTGAGCGTGCTATCCCAGGCATCGGGCGCACGTCCTACAAACAACAGGCGGTCACCTGCATTGAGGTTAAGTTGGGCATAGTGAATATTGATGGTCTGGCTGGCACCCAACCCTTTGCCAGAAACAGCAGGCTCATGAATATGGCGCGTATCTTCGTGACCGAACCAGTATGCATGCATGGGGCCGCTCATCGAAAGCGTGCATTGCGTATCGCGCAATGCGGCCAGGGTCAGCCAGGCAATGGCGTATTGTCCGCGCGCGCTGGATGACATGTTGCGTTCAAGCAGGGTCTTGTTCACATGCTCAGAAGCAGCTTTCAGTGAACTGGTAAGCGACCCCGCAGATTGATAGTAAGCCGCAGCGGCATCTTGCGCCACCTTCATATATTCGCTGGTCGAGAAGACAGCATTCCCCGTCAAAAGCAGATAAACGATCAGACGGTCCTTTTCACGGCCCCGCGCCGCAGTACGCGGCGGGTTGAGCGCAATCAAACCTGGCAGGCTGGTAATTTCCTGTCCATTCACCCGATAGATGGGAGCAAGAGTCAAATCAAGTGGCATGTAAGAATAGTTCCTAATCCGCTATCATTATACTGGTAAAATTTGCGCCCATGAAATACACACTCCATAACGATTTTTCAGAGATCAATTCACAGGAATGGAACACATTGTTGTCGGTTTCGATAACCGACACTCCATTTTTGCGGTACGAATATCAGCGTTCATGGTGGGAGCACCGCGGCGGCGGCGAGTGGAAAAATGCCGTCCTGGTGCTGGTCACCGCACGCGAAAATGAAAAGCTCATTGGCATTGCCCCTCTTTTCATCGCCGAATACGACGGACAATCTGCGCTTCTCTTAAATGGAAGCATTGAAATCTCCGATTATCTTGACCTGATCGTCGGGCAGGATGACCATACCCGCTTCGTTTCAGGTCTGCTGGATTTTCTAACGGCTCAAAGCGGACCCGCCAACTGGAGCGGCCTCGATTGGTATAACCTCCCCGACTCATCCCCCACCCTTGCCGCCCTCAAAGCAGAATCTGCAACTCGCGGCTGGGCACATCACGAGGAAATGTACCGCCCCACACCCCGCATTGCCCTGAACGGCAGTTTCGAAGAATATCTTTCACGTGTGGAAAAAAAGCAGCGCCATGAAATCCGCCGTAAAGTGCGCCGCGCCGAAGAAAGTGAACGTGGGGTTCGCTGGTCCATTTCAGATATGGCCGATGTGGAAGCTGAAATCGATTCATTCATCAGCCTGATGGAGCAGGACCAAAACAAGGCAAGTTTCCTGCATCCGCCGATGCGCGCCCAAATGCGCGATGTCATCCGCACCGCCCACCAAAATGGCTGGCTCTGGCTGGCCTTCCTCGAGGCGGATGGTCAACGTATTGCGGCGGCGCTCAACTTTGATTACAACAATAAATTATGGGGTTACAACGCAGGCGTCAACCGCGCCTACATGGACCTTTCCCCCGGGTGGGTCCTGCTGGCCTATATTTTGGAGTGGTGCTGTCAAAACGGACGCAGCGAATTCGATTTCATGCGCGGTGACGAAGAATACAAATACCGCTTCGGCGCCGTGAACCAATACGTGATGCGGGCAAAACTCACACGGGCTTAAACCGCAAAACATGATTCACTCCAAACGTAAGGAATCAGTTGCGAAATACGCGGTTCGTCGCGAATTTTTGCAAAAGTCTGAAAGATTAACCACGGAGACACAGAGAAAAAAATAAAAACTCCGCCTGCAGGAGGCTCCGCACTGACTCAGTGTCTCTGTGCTTCAAAATGGCTTTTCAAAGATATTCCCTAAACCTTACGCAAGCAGTCAAATGAATTGCAAGATACGGACGAGTTATAAAAAAGCCGACCCTGTAAAATGGATCGGCTTTTTTCGTGTAAATTCGCGAAACCTGCGGCTAAAGAATTGAGTGTTTTTGAAGATCAACAGAGAAAGAACTATCTTCCATAAAGATGGTTCGCTTCAATATAATCATACACAGAGGGAAGTACATAATACCGATAGGTTTCCCCGCTTGCAACACGGCGGCGAAGTTCACGCGAAGATACATTTTGCAGCAAAGCATCAATGAACCAGACCTTTTGCGTTATCCCGGGAATTTGAGTTTCCAAAGCAGGCATGTCAAAAGAGACGCCCGGGCGGCGCATCACACCAATTTTGGAAACAGCAGACACCAGTTCAGTATAGCGGCGCCAGGTCGGCAGGTCACGCAGGGAATCACCGCCGAGCAAAAGGGTGAGTTCCGCATCGGGGTATAGTTCGGCAAACAGTTTCACAGTATCCACACTGTAATGGGGGCCAGGGCGGTCAATTTCAACACGTGAGATTTCAAAAGACGGATTATCTGCAATGGTCCGCTTCAACATTTCAAGGCGGTGTGAAAGCGGCGTAATGGCCTGGTCCAATTTATGCGGAGGCTCGGGCGCAAGCACCCATAACAGGCGGGAAAGGTTAAGCTGCTGAACAGCCTCACTGGCAAGAACAAGGTGACCGATATGCGGCGGATCAAAGGTACCGCCAAAGATTCCGATGTTTGTAGGTGGCATGTTGAAAGTATATCTCAAAGTTTTAATGGATGTTTTTGTTTTCTTTACAGTCCCTTTATATTAGGCCGCTATGATAAAGACAATAAAGGAGATCACTATGTCTACAAAAAACAAATGGATTCTTGGCATCGGCATCACACTTGGGCTGATTGTGTTGTTCTTCCTCCCTTCGCTCTGGCAGGTCTTTTTTCCGTCCGCTGGCTTTGGCATGATGAGCCACGGCAATATGGGTATGATGAATCAAATTGGCTCTTTCCCAATGCGTGGAGGAATGGGGATAGGCATGTCCTTCCTCTGGTTCTTCCCGCTTGTATTGCTTGCCCTGATCGGTCTGCTCATGGCGGCTTTGATCAAATATTTGCGAAGCCCCTCTGTGTAACCCCATAGCAAGATAATCAACCAGCCCCGTCTTTTAGACGGGGCTGGTCCATGTTACAGAGAAAGCTGGTGGTATACTTTTGCAACCGCAGGAAAAACATGTCAAACCCCACCTTAATCAGCCCATCCTCCCCATTAAAGAGAATTATCAACGCTGTCCATGCAGTGGAGGCGGGTGAGTATGTGCCAGGCCTGCTTGGCGACCTGATTAACGAGAGCGGTGAACTTGGTCAACTGGCCCGCATGCTCGATAAAATGGCACATGGCATTGCGGTGCGAGACCACCAGCTGCGTTTGCTCCGCAAAGTGATCCCGATCGGGGTGGCCCTATCGGCTGAAAAAGACTACAACCGCCTGCTTGAAACCCTGGTTGTGGAGGCTCAATTCTTCACCAACGCCGATGCGGGCACGTTGTACATTCTCGAAGACAACGCGCTCAAATTTGTGATCCTGAGAAACACCTCGCTTGGGATGGCCATGGGTGGAACCAGCGGCAATGAGATTCCTTTTTACCCGGTGAAACTATACAAAGCCGATGGCAGTGAGAATCGGGCGAACGTGGTGTCGCATGCTGCACTTACCCACAACCGCATTAATGTCGCTGATGCCTATGAAGCCGATGGCTTCGACTTCTCCGGGACGAAAGCCTTCGATACCCGCACAAAATACCGCTCCAAATCCTTCCTCGCAATTCCACTCACAAATTCAGAAGACAAGGTGATCGGTGTTCTGCAATTGATCAACGCCAAGGATCCCGCCACCGGTGAGATCATCTCCTTCAAAGATGACGACATCCTTGAAGCCTTGATCCTGCTTGCAACCGCCGCATTGGACGGTTATATCCGTGAAGCGTCTCTGCGGCAGGAGATCGCCAAATTAAAGATCGAGATCAACGAATCGCGCCGCTCGCGCGAGGTGGCTGAAATTACAGAGACACGCTATTTTCAGGAATTAAAAGATAAAGCCACCCAGTTGCGCAGCCGAAAATAGATCTGGTTTTATTTTTATAACCAGTACAAATGGAGCGGGGCTATTTCAATGTCACTACATAATTTGAGACATGAAATCAAGTTATAATTTTCAACATGCTGCCAGAATCGCCGCTTGCCGCCATTGAAAGCCGATTAAGATACCTGCTCCCGGCGGAGATGTATGCCTCCATGTGGACCAATCCCTCGGTTGACATGATGATCGACGTACACAAGCACCTGCGGACGCTCCAACGCATTCTGCACGACTACTCATCACGACAGATCTCATCTCAAACGATGAAACCTGGAAACATCAAAACCGAATGGCAGTATGGCACCATGATGTTCACCGATCTGGCAGGCTTTACCAAATTGATGGAAGCCAGTTCAAACAAGGGACGCGAAGGCGCTGCCGAACTCCTGAAACACCTGACAAAATATTTCTCCACAATGATCGCCATCATCAGCAAATCGGGCGGTGACTTGGTCGAATTTACCGGTGATGCCCTGCTGATCATGTTTCCCAAACGAGACCGAAACGATGACACCCTGCACGCCGTCCGTGCCGGGCTGCGGATGCAACGGGCCATGAAAGAGTTTGCCCATATTGAAACCTCGGCTGGCATTGTCACTTTGAAAATGCGCATCGGCATCCACTCGGGCCGCTTTCTCACCTCTGATATTGGCACCCCCCGCCGCATGGAGCATGTATTGCTTGGGCGGGATGTACAAAGAGCCAAACTGGCCGAAAGCAAGGGACGTAATGAACGCGTAAACCTGAGTCCTTCGGCATACGAAAGAGTCCTTGAACATTTTCGCTTTGAGCAGGGCGAAAAGATCGAAAATGAAAAAGACCAGTACTACATGCTGGTGGAAGATGACCTGGCCGATAATGAACTCGGCGAATATGAGATCACCCCGGTCAGCCGCCGCATGGCTTCCAGCACACTGATAGACCGCGACAAACAATCGGTCTTAAAAGAAATCACCGATCTGGTCAATTCCATTGAACCCATGGCCAGTTTTCTGCCTTTTCCCGTCCTTTCTTTGCTGGTGGAAAGCGCCGCTCAAAGGAAGATCGACCCTGATTTCCCCAAACCGACGATCATGTTCATCAACTTCGTGGGGTTGCCTGAGGCCGCCGACCGCGCCCTGCCCGGTGAAGAACTCAAGCTCTCGACCAGCTTTTCGAAGGCTTTTTCCTTAATCAACGCCGTAGTGGAATCTCGTGGCGGCATGTTGAAAAAGGTGACATATCACCTTTCAGGCTCAGACATCGTCATTTATTTCGGTGTTCCAACCGCCCACACCAACGACGAGATGCGTGCCGCGTCTGCCGCAGTAGCCATCCGCGATATCGTGATGAACATCAAGCCGCCCACCATCGGGAATTTCCAACCTGAGATCTATTGCATGATCGGAATCCACACCGGGCCTGCCTTTGTCGGCGAGATCGGTGACCCGCGCGGGCGGCGCGAATACAATGTGCTGGGAGATACCGTCAACACCACCGCCCGTTTGATGAATCGCGCCGGGCGAAACCAGATCATCATCTCAGAAAGCGTACAGCAGGCCATTGAGACGAAATATGAATGCCAGCCGCTCGGTGAAGCCTCACTTAAAGGTAAAAGCACCCCCATGGCGCTGTACGAACTGGTGCAGAAGACCCCAAAACCTTAGCCGTCAACAGAACACTACAGAACTGATTTTAGTCTGCTTAATCTTTGCGAATGTAATATAATCAAAAAAGAAATAATTCATAAATCCTTACTTGGAGAGGGAAGATGTCCACAATCATCTCAGTACATTCATTCCGTGGTGGGACGGGAAAATCTAACACCACTGCAAATATTTCAGCCCTTTTGGCCGTGGATGGTGCGCGTGTCGGTGTGGTGGATACAGATATTCAATCGCCCGGCATCCATGTCCTTTTTAATCTCGATGAATCGGAAATGGGCCATTCCCTGAACGATTACCTCTGGGGAAAATGCTCAATTGAAGAAACCGCTCACGATGTCACTTCCCATTTGGGTGCTGAAGTCAAAGGACAGGTCTTCCTCATCCCTTCCAGCATCAAACCAGGTGAAATCGCCCGCATCCTCCGCGAAGGTTACGACGTAGGCCTGCTTAACGACGGGTTCCGCGATGTCGTTGAAAAATTGAAACTCGATTACCTGCTCATTGACACCCACCCTGGGTTAAACGAAGAAACCCTGCTTTCGATCGCCATCTCCAATGCACTGGTCATCATCCTGCGCCCTGACTCACAGGACTATCAGGGAACAGCCGTCACTGTGGATGTGGCCCGCAAACTCGATGTCCCCAAGATGCTGATGCTCGTCAACAAGGTGCCGCCTCAATTCGACCTCGAAGATGTCCGCACCCGTGTAGAGCAGACCTACGATGCCACAGTCGCCGCCGTCCTGCCTCATTCCGATGAAATGATGACACTGGCAAGCTCTGGTATTTTCGCCATTCGCTTCCCCGACCACCCAATGACGAAAGGCCTGCGCAAACTGGTGGATCAGCTCAAAGCCTAGGCTATCTTTCCAAATGTGCCATGAACGAAACCCCTTTTGAACTAGCGGTCAAGGAACTTGAAGCAGGTACGGAGGATATCCGTCCTTCCGACATCGTCTCATATTCAGAACCATTACGCTCCGCTTTGAATTTCGTCATCCGCCTTGGGCGGTTCAGCATGACCGAATTTCAGGAAAAACTGGAATTCACCCGCGAAGAAACAAAAAAGATTTCCGATATCCTCGTGGCGCGAAACCTGTTCGCAATTTCAAGGTTTACAACAGCCGAAGAGACCTACTTCGAATCCCGCCTCACCGCCATGACGCGCCCCCTCACCCGTCCGCCTTCAGATATCTGGAAGAAAATAGAGTAAACCAATCACCCGCCTGAAAATTCAGGCGGGTTTTGATTCGGCTATAATGCAGGCATGGCAACAAAATCCTCCTCCCGGTACGAAGAACTCAAAGAACAGGTCAACTTCCACAATTATCGGTACCATGTGTTGGATGCACCGGTGATCAGTGATCTGGAATACGACCGCCTGCTGAATGAACTCAAACAACTCGAAGCCGACCACCCAGAGTGGATCACACCCGACAGCCCTACGCAACGCGCCGGTGCCCGGCCTGCTGACCGTTTCGAGAAAATTCGCCACCCCGCACCCATTCTCAGCCTGGCCAACGCCTTCGGCGCAGACGATGCCCGCGCATGGTTCGAGCGGATCAAAAAGCTTGATGACCGCGTGGAAAAAGCCAAATTCGTCGTTGAGCCAAAAATAGACGGCTTATCCGTCGTCCTGCATTATCGCGATGGAATGTTCATGCAGGGTGCCACCCGCGGCGACGGTGAAGTGGGTGAAGACATCACCTCGAACCTGCGCACTGTGCGGGCAATTCCGCTGAAAATCCCTGTGGGAAGCGAACAGGGCAGGCAGTCATCGCTTCATCCCTTTCAAGTCCCAAAGCATCTTGTTGTTCGCGGCGAAGCTTTCATCCCCAACAAGGATTTTGAAGCATTAAATAAAAAACTCGAGGAAGCAGGCGAAAAGACCTACCTCAACCCGCGCAATACAGCGGCGGGTTCATTGCGCCAGCTTGATCCACAACTCACCGCGTCACGCCCGATCACCTTGCTGGTGTACCAGATCGTCCATTCTGAAGGGGGCAAGGTACCCACCTCCCAATGGGAAATCTTGGAATACCTCAAAGCCCTCGGCTTTCCTGTTACCGATGTAGCCCGTCGATTCAACGACCTCGAAGCGGCGATCGCCTACACAGAAACCTTCAGCACAGGACGCGATGCGCTTCCCTACGAAGCCGACGGTATGGTCATAAAAATTGACGATTTGACCCTCGCCGCAGATCTGGGCTTCGTTGGCAAAGACCCGCGCGGCGCGGTCGCGTTCAAATTCCCCGCCCGTGAAGTGACCACCACATTGAATGATATCGGCGTGGCGGTAGGCCGCACCGGGGTGTTGACCCCTTATGCCATGCTCGAACCCGTTGAGATCGGCGGTGTGGTGGTGGAAAGAGCCACCCTGCACAACTTCGATTACATCGCTGAAAAGGATATCCGCGCAGGAGATCGGGTGCTGGTGAAGCGTGCAGGCGAGGTGATTCCCTATGTCATCGGCCCCATTGTGGATGCACGCAGCGGCAAAGAGAAGAAATACAAACCGCCCTCAAAATGCCCCGCCTGCGGACAGGAAGTGGAGCATCTCGAAGGCGAAGTGGCTTGGTATTGTGTCAATGCGGCCTGCCCGGCCCAGCTTGTGCGCAATGTGGAGCATTTCGTCTCTCGCGGCGCAATGGACATTGTTGGATTGGGCATCAAGATCGTAGAGCAATTGATCGAAGCCGGGTTGGTCAAAGATGTGGCTGACCTGTTCTCGATCAAGAAGGAACAATTGCTGGAACTGGAAGGTTTTGCAGAGAAAAAGGCGGAGAATCTGCTTGGGGCTATTGAGCAGGCCAAAGGTCAGAGTTTGAATCGCTTGATCGTGGCGCTGGGCATTCATGGCGTGGGTGAAGTCATGGCGGGAGATTTGGCGCGCACGTTTGGAAATCTATCCACATTATCAAAGGCGTCTGCCGAGGAACTTCAACAAATGGATGGGTTGGGGCCCAATATCGCCGAATCGATTGTGGATTGGTTTGCGCAAAATGCCAATCAGAAGTTGTTGAAAAAGCTGAAAACGGCAGGGGTGTGGCCGGAAATGAAGAAAGATGAAAAGAAGAAAGAAGGGGCGTTTACAGGCCAGACTTTCGTAGTGACGGGTACCCTGCCCACGCTTTCACGCGATGGTGTGAAGGAATTTATTGAAAGCAACGGCGGCAAGGTGACCGATAGCGTAAGCAAAAAGACCAGCTACCTTGTGCTCGGCGAAGCCCCAGGCTCAAAATTGGACAAGGCAAAATCGCTGGGCGTGAAAGTGATTGATGAAGCTGAGCTGCGGAAATTGGCAGAGGGGTAGAAAGAGGGAAGTGGAAGGTGAATACTCTTTCCGCCTCCCAGCCTTCTTCACATTTTGCTAGACAGAACCTTTCCCCTCGGCTACACTTGCGA